>NZ_KV785999.1:0-33214 GCF_001806795.1 Brevibacterium sp. HMSC22B09
TTAGCCTCGGGGTCCTTGGGCTTGTCGCCGCCGTCGTCCGGGGTGTCGGGTGCTTCGGGTTCGTTGGCTTCGGGATCCTTCGGGTCCTGCGGTTCCGGATCCTTGGGGTCGTTAGTCTCGGGATCCTTGGGGTCGGTCGGCTTGTCGCCGCCGTTTTCCGGGGTGTCAGGAGTTTCCGGTTCCTTCGGATCCTGCGGTTCGGGGGCTTCCGGTTCCTTGGGCTCTTCTGCCGGGAACAGCGAGTTCTTCTGTTCGTCGGTGAGGTTGATGTTAGAGCGGTGCAGAACCGTTTCGTCGTTCGGGATACCGTGGGCAACCCATACGACGGTGTCGTAGTCGGTGTCCTTGTTCAGCTTGTCTGCTGCTGCGGTCGTCTGGGCGTCGAGCTTGCCGTCCTTGATCGCGCTGCTGGGAATAAACTCAACGGCAACCGGTTCCTTCGACGACTTTTCTGCTGCAGCCGACCTAGCGGACGGACGTGACAGTTCGATTTCGCTGTTCTTGACCTTACGGTCGACAATTGCGACGTAGACACCGTTGGCATCCCGGCCAGTGCTGGCCTTGGGCAGCACGCCGTAGCCTTCGCCGGTCACATTGACCGTCAGGCCCTTGTCAGAAACAGAGGGCTTGCTCTTAGTGGTGTTCTTAATCGTCTCCTCATCGACTTGCGGTTCAGGCTCTTCGGCCGTGTACTTCACGGTGAGAGCAGTGGGCTTCTTGCGTGGGTCCGCAGCTCCGCCGGATGTGTACCAGTACTGGGTCTGGCCGGTCTGTACGTTGTAGTCCACCCAGCTGCGGGGGAATGAGCCCCAGCCGTCTTTTTCTTTGTTCTGGTCTGGCTGTCCGCTGTCGATGCCTTCGTAGTCCGGGGTGACGGTGAAGCCGTTTTCATCAAGCTTGACCGTGTTGTTTTCGAAGTCGGCGATGGTGCCTTCAACGGGGTTGAGCTTTTCCCACTTGGACAGGTCCTCCATGTCGGTGCCGTAGCCGGAGAAGGTGCCGGTGAGCTTGCCCTTGCCGTTCTTCACCTCGAGCTTCGGGTCACTCACCGACCAGTAGGTGTACCCGGAGTAGTACACCACGGTAAACGAACCCTCCCACTGAATGGTTCCAGAATTCGTTTCAGGGTCGATTGTGCCTTTGCCACCGGAGATCTCAACGAAGTTGCCCGATCGCTTGGCTTTGTCGCCGTTCCACGTGTTGAGCCTCTCGCCTTCCGGGGTCTGGCACTTGTTGTCCCACGTGATCGGCTGTGTGCCGCCATCAGCGGTAGGCCGCAGGATCTTGACGTTGCCCTCTTCCGGGCTGAAGAGCTTCTTAGCTTCGGCATCTTCCTTTGACCACGGTGAGGACTTCCCGGCATCGCCGGATACACCGGCGGACAGGAAGTTGCATGTGCCGGGAGCATAAGCGCCCGCACCGGATTCGGCGTTGATACCCCAGCTGAAGACAGCGTCCGAAACATTGAGTTCTGCGGCCTGGGCGGGGTGCGCGGACAGCAGACCGGCCCCGCCCAGCGCGAATGCCACGCTTCCGGCCAGGCAGGCGCGCCAATTGCGGCGCGAAGGCGCGCTCGATGATGACTTCATTGTTCTCCTTGTGGACTTACGTCGTGCGTACATTTCGCAACTGATTTACGAGAAACTGACTTGACCTAAAACGTTTAGGTAAGGCTATCCTTAGTTATAGTCACCCTGTAAGTCAACTCACGGTTCGGTGAATGTTTGTTGAGTGCCTCAGGCGCACTCGAACAGAAAAGGAAGCAATGAAACTCAACTCTCGGGCGTGGCGCCGGGCTGAAGAACCCGGTCGCCCAGGAGGCCTGAATCGGGCTTTGCGCCGCGTGCCTCGCCGTACAAAACGGCGTGCCGCAGCAACCGCAGCGTTGCTCGCCGTTGGGCTTTTTCTGTGGAACAACGGTTTCCACAACGTCGGTACCCTCAATGCCGCGCACTCCCAACAGTGCGTACCCCCGCCGGCGACCTCGGCGGCGCAGCTTCCGAACATCCCGGATGTTCCCAGCTCCGAAAAACGTCCGGTCAGCAAGATCCACGGCCCGACCACTGCCTACACCCAGGCGTCCGAAATCCGGCCGATTGCAGATTTCGCAGATCAGCAGCAGACCCTCCCGGTGACTGTCACCTCGGACGATGGCCCCGAACAGACGGTGCGTGACACCTCGAGAATTCTGGCGCTCAACCAAAACGGCGGTTTGGCCGCCGCGGTTGTCGGCCTGGGTCTGGGCTGCAATCTGGTCGGCCGTGATGTTTCCACGCAGATGTCGTCGCTCATGCCGGGCCAGAAAGAACTTCCGCTGGTTACCCAGAACGGGCACGAACTCAACGCGGAGGCAATCCTCAATCTGGCACCCACAGTGGTGCTGACCGATTCGACGATTGGCCCCTATGACGTTCAGCTTCAGCTGCGCAATGCCGGCATCCCGGTGGTGTTCATTCCGTCGGCGACGGAGGACGGTGTGCAGGGCGTCAGCCCGCAGATCGTTGCGGTTGCCAAAGCGCTGGGCCTGCAGGATGCGGGTGAACAGCTGGCCAAGCGCGTCGATAAGGAAATCGCCGAAACCCAAAAGAGAATCCAGGCACTCGCACCGGACAATCCGGCGGACCGTCCGCGCACGGTGTTCCTGTATCTGCGCGGCGACATCTACTACTGG
Source organism: Brevibacterium sp. HMSC22B09 (assembly GCF_001806795.1). Classification (NCBI taxonomy): domain Bacteria; kingdom Bacillati; phylum Actinomycetota; class Actinomycetes; order Micrococcales; family Brevibacteriaceae; genus Brevibacterium; species Brevibacterium sp. HMSC22B09. The sequence continues at coordinate 2,672 of NZ_KV785999.1, forward strand.
TTCGGCAAAGGCTCCGGCGCGGATTCACTCATTCAGGCAATCGGCGGACGTGATGTTGCCACCGAAGTCGGCTTTGCGGGCATGTCACCGACCAACGCGGAAGCCCTGGTGAAGGCCGCCCCGGACGTCATTTTGGTCATGACGAAGGGCCTGGAGAGCGTCGGCGGCATCGACGAAGCCCTCAAACTGCCGGGCATTGCGCAGACTCCCGCCGGCAAACACCGTCGGATTGTCGATATGAGTGACTACGAAGTCATGAGCTTCGGCCCACGCACCGCGGAGGTCATCGCAGCCCTGGGCACGGCAGTCCACGCCCCCGAATACGCCTACGTCCCACAGGAAAAGTCCGCTGAAGCGGATGCCTAAGGAGAAAACCCTTGAGCACTACTCATTCCAGATCTGCTGAGCGTTTCGACGCGCCCGCACCTTTTGCCGGTTCGCCTTTGGACGAACAGCGCACGAGGCGCCGCTCCCGTTCTGCTTCTTCGGCGCCTGCCGCCCGGGTTCCGGGGGAGGGACGCGGTGAGAAGCCTTCCGGGAGGGTGTCGGCTGCTCGGGTGACCACCGTCTTCACCACTTTGGTGGTTCTGCTTCTTGGCGGAACTCTGCTTTCGGCCATGTTGGGTCAGCTCTACATTGCGCCGAAGGAAGTTGTGGGTTCCGTTCTGCAGTCGGTGGGCATCAACTGGCTGCCCGGTCCGTCGCACGAATTCGGTGCTGAGGCCCTGTGGGAGGTGCGCTTCCCGCGGATTGTTCTGACGGTCTTTGTGGGTGCTGCCTTGGCTATTGCCGGTGCTGTCATGCAGGGCATCTTCGGCAATCCGCTGGCTGAGCCGGGCACGATCGGAGTGTCTTCCGGTGCTGCCGTCGGTGCGTCGTTTGCGTTTCTGCACGGCCTGAGCTTCCTGGGCGGATTCACGGTTCCGTTCCTGGCGTTTGTGTGCGGTCTGGTGACAACGATCGTCGTGTACGTCTTGGCGCGGTCGAACGGCCGGACGGAAGTCGTCACTTTGATCCTCACGGGTGTTGCGGTCAACGCGATTTCCGGTGCGCTCATTTCGTTTATCGTGTTCAAAGCCCCCACGCAGGCACGTGAGCAGATCGTGTTCTGGCAGATGGGCAGCTTCAACGGCAGCCGGTGGGAACAGGTTGCGATTGTCGTTCCGCTGGTGGTCGTGGGAATCGGCCTGACGATGTTCCTGGCCCGGGGCCTGGACTTGGTGTCTCTGGGTGAAAAGGCGGCCCGCCACCTGGGTGTCGATGTTGAGCGTCTGCGCTTGTACGCCATGGTCCTGTCGGCTCTGCTGGTCAGTGCTGCGGTTGCGTTTGTCGGCATCATTGCCTTCGTCGGTCTGGTGGTTCCGCACCTGATGCGCATGCTGTTGGGGCCGGGCCACCGTCTGCTGCTGCCGGCATCGGTCCTCGGCGGCGCGGTGCTGCTGACCTTTGCCGACCTGGCTGCGCGCACGCTCATCGAGTTCGCCGACCTCCCGATTGGCATGCTCACTGCGCTGATCGGCGGACCGTACTTCTTCTATCTGCTGCGCCGCAGCCGTCGTGAGGCAGGAGGTTGGGCATGATCGAAAAGCTGCGTCACAGCCGTGAAAGCCGTCTGCCGGAAGTCCCCGCACCGGGAAGCACCGTGCTGTCGGTGGACCAGGTGACGGTGTCCTACGACGGCGAAAGGAAGGTGCTCGAGGGGGCCAGTCTGGATGTCCGGGCGGGCGAGGTGCTGGCTCTTGTCGGTCCCAACGGCGCCGGGAAATCGACACTTCTGGGTGTGATCACCGGGGATGTTGAGGAAGCCTCCGGGTCAGTCATCATCAACGATCACCCGTCCTATGCCTGGAACACCCGCGAACTGGCTATGCGCCGGGCTGTTCTGCTGCAGCAGGTCGATGTGTCGTTCCCCTTCACGGTGTTGGAGGTCGTTGAAATGGGCCGCGCCCCGTGGCAGCGGACGCAGGCGGCAGCCGATGACGACACGATCGTGTCCGCAGTCCTGGAGCGCACGGACACGAGCCGCTTTGCTTCCCGCACCTTCACCTCGCTGTCCGGAGGGGAGCGGTCGCGCGCCGCTTTGGGCCGCGTCCTTGCGCAGGCCGCCCCAATTCTGCTGTTGGACGAACCGACAGCGGCTATGGACATCCGCCACCAGGAGCTCGTACTGACGATTGCCCGTGAATATGCGGCCACCGGCTCGGCTGTTGTTGTGGTTCTGCACAGCCTTGATCTGGCCGGTGCCTACGCGGACCGAATCGCCCTGCTCAACAACGGCCGCATCGCCGCTGACGGCACACCGGAAGAGGTGCTGACAGCCGAGCGGATCAGCGAAGCCTACGGCCATCCCGTCACTGTTCTCACCGACCCGGTATCCGGTTCACCGCTTGTGGTGCCGGTTCGCCCTTCCAGAAAGGACATGTCATGAATCAGCCTGGACACGCACCGGGCAGCCGGAAAAAGCGGCTGGGTCTGCGGCGGTTGGCTGCCGCGGCTGCCGCTGTGCTCATAGGCGGCATGGGCGCTTTCGCGAGTGCCGCTGTCAGTCCCGAACCCGCCCAGGCGGCGGCCCGGGTTTCCGTGTCGGGGACGCCTTCTGTTGACGGCACCTCGACCCTCAAACTCTCCGGCAGCGGTTTCCAATCGGTGCAGAACGGCTTCGGAGGCATCTATGTTCTGTTCGGTGTTGCCGAAGGCACGTGGCAGCCCAGCAAGGGCGGCAAGACGGGCACAAACCTGCGCTACGCCTATGACGATGAATCGAATCCGGTGGGCTATCAGCTGTTCGTCACGTTCCCGGGATCGTCAACAGCTCACGCTGCCAACGGCGGCACACTGAAGGCCGACGGAACATGGTCAGGCGAAATCATCCTGCCGGGCGCTCGCTTCACGTCCTATGACCGCGAGCGCAATCCGGTCGATGTTGACTGCACGCGTGAGCGCTGCGGCATCATCACGATCGGCGCGCACGGCGTGGCGAATGCCAAGAACGAAACCTTCACGCCGATTGAGTTCCCGGCTGCCGCAGCGGCTGGCCAGTCCGGCGGCGAACAGCAGCAGAACAACGGCGCAGCCGGCGCGGCAGCCGCACCGAAAGCCAATGCGCAGAAGGACAACAAGGACCAGAAGAACGCAGACGCCCCCGCCGCACCGGCACCGGGAGCAGCGGGTGGACAGCAGCCGGTGTCAGGACCCCTGCTGGAGCCCGATCAGGTTGATGCGATCAACACGAACGCCAACCGCATGGTGTTTCTGCTGATGATCGGGGTTGTTCTCGCCATCTGTGCGATTGCCCTGGCCGTGGGAGTCGGTTCCTACATGGCAGTGAAATCGCTTCTTCTGGGTGTCAGCCCCGAAGCACTGGAGCGTGTGCGCACGCGCAGGGCTAAGCGCGCTATCGCGGCAGAGCACAAGCGCGAACGCAAACTGCAGAAGTTCCGCGTGAAGCAGGATGCGCGCACCCGCAAACGCGAAAGGGCAGCCGATGCCAAGATCGCCCGCGCTGACATGGAAGACGCGGGAGTGCGCTATCCGGTCATCGCCGAACAGCAGTCCTACGCTCAGCAGCCCGGTGCACAGGACCAACCTGCGGCCGGACCCATGCGGTTCTTTGAACTCATCCACAACGACGCAGGGGCCACCGGCAGCCACACGCAGCGCCAGGCGGCGGGCAGTCAGCAGGTGCATTCCGAGGGCACACCACCCGGTGCTGCAGGAGGAGATTCCCCAACGCTCGTCATGGATCGCCTGCTGGGCGAAGCAGATGCACGGGAGGATCAGCGATGAAGCGCACAGCAATAACCCTGGTGGCAGCCGCGGCAGCGTTTCTGCTGTTCCTCTTTGCTGCGGGTATCGCAATCGGCACGGCAGCCTTCGCATCGCCGGCTGACAGCGCGGAAGGGTCCGAGGCTGAGTCGTCGAAGCTGAAAATCTCAGACGCCGCCCTCACGTGGGGAATCAATGCAGAATCCGGCTCAGGTGCGTATCTGCCCGGTTCATGCAACTTCCTTTCCGCAGGTGTGGCAGGCGACAACGGGGGATCCTCGTTGTGGCCGAATGACGCCGAAAAGCGCGGACTATTCAAGGCGAAAGACGGCAACGTGGAGATTCTGCGGCCCACCGCTGATGGCGGCACGCAGCCGATCACGTGGGACAACAAATGCCAGACCCCGGAAGGCAAACGCGTCAACATCTCAGGCGTGAACTCTGGAAACTACGTCCAGTTCTCCGGCGGTAAGGGAGAAGTGGACACCGCTGCGAACACGGGCACCATCCAGTGGGAGGGTTCGTTCACCCTGGTGTACTACTCCGGGTACACCTACTGGTCGGTGAGCAACCCCAAGCTCGAAGTGAAGAATGGCAAGGGCAAGCTCACCGGCACCTTCTCCGGCTACGGCACCGACATGGAGGACCTGTCCAAGTGGGAAAAGCTCAACCCCGTTGAAGGCACCATCGCCGACTTCGAAAACAACACGGTTGAGCTCGATGAAAACGGCTTCACCGTCACCCCTGACTACGAAGGCATCGACAGTGGGCAGCCAGACCAGAACAAAGAAAAAGACGGCTGGGGTTCGTTCCCCAAGAGTTGGGTGGACTTCAACGTACTGACCGGCCAGACCCAGTACTGGTACACCTCCGGCGGAGCCGCTGATGTGCGCAAGAAGCCCAGTCCGCTGAGCGTGTCGTTCACGGGCACCCCGATCGTGCCCGAACAGCCTCCGACTGATTCGCAGCAGCCCAAGCCGAAACCCGACACCGGGGGAGACAGCAAGGAGAAGCCGGGCGGCACCTCGTCAGAAGAAAAGAAGCCATCGAAAACCCCGAAGGGATCAGACGCGACCCTGTTCTGGGCGATCAACAAGGAAAGCAGCGCCGGTGGGTTCGCACCCGGCACCTGCAACTTCCTGTCCGCGGGAGTGTCCCCGGACAGCGGCGGGGCTGTTGTGTGGGACGCACCCGGAAAGCTGTACAAGCCAACAGACGGCAACGTGAAGATCGAAAAGCCCGATGCCTCCGGCAAGTTCCACACCGCGACATGGCAGAACAAGTGCGATGACCGCTACGGCGGGCGAGTCGTGGCAGCGGACAAGAACTCGCACCACGAATCGCGGCTGAACATGAGTGCTGGAAGCATTGACTTCGAGGACGGCGGAATCACTGCCAGCTGGGACGGCGGATTCACGATCGTGTTCTACTCCGGCATGACCTACTGGTCAGTGTCGGATCCGAAGCTGACAGTCACACAGGACGGCAAGGGCAAGCTGACGGGTACCGCATCCGGCTACGGCGCAGACATGGACGACCTGTCGAAATGGGAGAAGCTGAAGTCCGAAACCATCACGCTGGCGACTTTCTCCGGCCTCGATGTGGGCAAGGCAGTCAAGGACGGTGGATTCACCGTCACCCCCGACTATCTGGGTGTTGAATACAACGCGGGCGACGGTATTACGCCGCAGGACCGCACGGCAGCTGAATGGGGTTCATTCCCCAAGAGCTTTGTCGACTTCAACGTCAAAACCGGGCAGAGCTCCTACTGGTACTCCTCGGGCGGAATTGCAGACGCACGCAAACCCGCGCTGCCGCTGACGGTTGCCTTTGACAACAGCTTCGAGCCCCCAGCGCCAGAACCGGCCAAACCTGGTCAAAGCGCTGCCGGTGCAGGTGCGACCGGTTCAACCGTGCCCGGCTCAAGCACCGTCGGTGGGTCCGGCGTTGGCGGCCCCGGTGTTGCCGGGTCCGGCGGTGGGCCGGGCGCCCTGCCGCAGAGCCCCAATGCTCAGCCGGCAGACGTGGAAGACAAGACCGCTTTCGCTGCCACCGCAGCCGAAGCTCGCCGATCCGAGGGCATGGGCTCAATCAGTGCGAAGAGCTGGGGGCTTGGCGGAGCAACCGCAGCCGCAGGCATCGCGGCAACCGTCGGAATCGGCTGGCTGCTGCGCAGAAGTATCGGGCTCGACCCGAGCACCTGGACCTAAACCACTTACAGACAAAAAGAAAGAAACCCCGAAACCGGGCCAACACCTCGTGGAGGAAACATGACCATCACAGTCCCACCCGCGGAAACCGCGTCATTCTCACAGCGACTGCGCGAAGAAACCCAGCGCGAACACAGCGCGGCCGAATCCGAGCGCTTCATTGTCGATCTCATGGGAGGAAAACTCGACCGCGAAGCCTACATTGCGCTGCTGGAACAGTACGCAGTGCTGTATCCGGCACTGGAATCGGCTGTGCAGGCCGCATCATCGGGTTCGGTGCTCGCAATGTTCGACCACCCCGGACTGGCACGCACGCAGGCAATCAATGACGACCTCGACCAGCTGCTCGGCACTGACAGGAAGCCGCCGGTGCCGGTCACAGCAACGCGTCTGCTGGCAGAGCGCTTCCAGTCTGGGCTTGAGCCCGAACAGCTGCTGGCTCACCACTACTTGCGCTACCTGGGTGACCTGTCCGGTGGCTTGGCAATCGGCAAACTGGTCAAGCGGCACTACTCGATCGAAGACGAAGCACTCAACATGTGGCGCTTCCCCGGAATCGACAAGCCGAAGCTGTTCAAGGACGACTACAGGGCCAAGCTTGACGCTGTGTCGCTGAGCGAAGCACAGCAGGAAGCTCTCATCGCCGAAGCCGAACTTGGCTTCCGCCTGAACAAGGCGATCTTCCGCGAACTCGGAGCAGCGCGCGGACTGTGACCGCTCCCAGCTGACAAACGTGGTGGGTGTCGAGGTGATGAGCGCTTTGGTGCTGTAGCGCTGCTTCGCCGCGGCGTGCCCCGCCGGGGCCCCACCCCCAAACAAAGAACGAGGTGCCGCTCACCTGAGAAGGTGAGCGGCACCTCGTCCTTTTTTCTGTGTTTTTCCTGAAGGGGGTTGCGCACCCCAGCTTTGTATCAGTACATTGTTTTATGTATTGATACGAAAGGAGAGGCGATGCAGACATTCTGGATTGTGATCATCATCGGCGTAGTGCTGGCCCAAGCTCCCTTCACGGGCGGGTTCGGCAAAGTGAACACCAAAGAAATCGATAAGCACGCAGCCAAACAGGGACTCCCGCTTCCAAGTGATCTTCGCCCGGCGATCACCGATCGGCTGGTCGGCCGTGAACGGTCATCGCTCACGTGGGCAATTGGGGGCCTGCTGATCGGCTTCCTCGCAGTGGCTCTCCTTCGGATGATTGCCGGTTGGGATAACGGAGAAGCCGTTTACGCACCGCTCGTTTTGGGCGGGGTCGCGGTGGGAAGCGCCTTCGGCAGTCTGCTGCCGGTGCTGCGCACGACGCCCCTTGCCGAAGACCGCCCACGGGTGGCCCGAGCAATACACACAACCGTGCCGGACTACGTCAGCAAGAGCGAGGTGATCTGCTTCTTCCTGGTCCCCGCATCACTGGTTATCAGCACCGTTGGAATGTGGGTGCTCGCCGCCAAAGTTCCGCACATGCCAGCTGAGTTCGACGGTCGATTTGCTGCTCTGACCGGGGCAAACATTGTGCTTCTGGCTATGTGGGTCGTCATGTTCTACGCCGCTCACAAACTTGTGGCAAGCCCGCAGCACGCAGGGAACGACCTCGAATTGGCATGGGATGACGCAGAACGCACAACGGCTCTGCGCGCACTGGGTGACAACGCGGTGGCCATGGCAGTCGTCGCGGCAATCTTTTCGCTGATCAGCGTTGTTGACGTCGTATCGCGCCCAGCTGTGCGGGAAGGCGCAGAAGACCTGACAATCACGCTCGCCTTCGCAGCTTTCATCATCGGCCTGGTTGCTGCGGCGATGGTCACCCTGCCCCTTCTGCCGGGACGTCTGAACCGCACCCCGTGGCGCAAGCTGTGGCCGAACGCGCCGGCTGAGATCAGCCGGACCTCGGAAGCTGGCGCACCCGTCAACCAGAACCCAGCCGCCGGCGAACAGGGGGAGGGCAAGTAATGCTGCGCATCGACCCCAAGAGTGATGTTCCGCCGTATGAACAGCTGCGCGATCAGCTCATGGCCCAAATCGAATCGGGTCAGCTGCCGCCGGGGGCTCGTCTGCCGGCGGTGCGCCGCCTGGCCGGTGACCTTGGGTTGGCCCCCAACACTGTGGCCCGCACGTACCGGGAACTTGAACGCCGCAGCTATGTGCGCACGGCCGGGCGGAACGGAACGATCGTTACGGAAGACTCCCATGATGACGCTGATCCCGCACTGGAGGCCTCCCGCGCTCACGCCAGGGCACTCAGCGCACAGGGCATCGACGTTGACGCGGCAGTCCGACTGCTGCAGCGGGCCTTCGCGGAACTGAAGAAAGGCTGACCGGCCAGACTGACCGCCGGGCCGCAGGTCGTAGCGCCTGCCGCGCCCACTGCCGGACCGCCCACCCCAACACAAAGCACGAGGTGCCGCTCACCTGAGAAGGACAGCGGCACCTCGTGCTTCTTTCGCTTTCTGTGCTTTTCCTCAAGGATTGCGCGCACCACCGGTGGCGTATCAGGTCCTTGTTTAGTGTGTTGTTACGGAAGGAGAAGCGATGCTGATTGTCTTGATGGCCATCGTCATCGGCGCGATCATGGCCAGGTCCCCGATCACGGGAGGTTTGGCAAGGGCAGACAAAGCTTCGGTCGACAAGCAAGCAGCCAAACGCGGGCTTCCGCTTCCAGAAGACCTGCGTCCGGTGATCACAGACCGACTGGTTCGGCGTGAAAAAACGCTGCAGGCGTGGTCGGCGGCGGGCATTATTCTCGGTGCGCTCTCAATAGCCTTGGTCCCGCTGTTCTACGGCTGGAATACGGGCGACATCTTCTGGGTGCCGCTCATCCTGGGTGGGTTCGGGATTGGAAGCATCTTGGGCAGACTGCGTCTGGTGCGGCGGGGGACGCCATCGCTGCCAGGCCGGTCCCAGGTGACCCGACCAGTGCGCCCAACCGGGACCGACTACGTCACCACCAGCGAGGTGATCTGCTTCTTCCTGGTTCCCGTATCGATTGTTCTGAATATGGCCGGAATGTGGATTCTCCTGGCGCAGCTTCCCTATATCCCAGGCGAATTCAACGGACGCTACGGCCTTGTGACCGCGGTGAACATTGTGCTCCTGCTTCTGTGGGCGGTCATGCCGTCGTCGGCTCGCAAGTTTGTCGCAATGCCGCAGTACGCAGGCAACGACCTCGAACTTGCATGGGATGACGCCGAGCGCACGTCGATTCTGCGTGCACTGGGTGACGGTGCGGTGGGCATGGCGGCTATCTCAGCGGTGTTTACGCAGGGGGTTGTCGGCGAACTCATCTTGCACCCCCATGTCCGTTCCGGCGCGGAGGATCTGACGAACATGCTTGCCGCCGGGGCTTTCTTCGTCGGGCTGAACTGTGCTGCGCTGGTCGTGGCGCCCCTTCTGCCGGGACGTCTGAAGCGCACCCCGTGGCGCAAACTGTGGCCGAACGGAGTCAGCTGACAGTCTGCTCGTCGAGCTCCACGCGTTCGCGTTCCTGCGCGGGGACGCGGCGTATGAAAACTGCTGCGATGAGTGCTGCGAGTGCTACGAAACCACACGTGATGAAAGCGGCACCCGCACCATCGGCTTGTGCGCCCTGTTCGGAAAGGCCAGAACTGAGTGCACGGGCCTGAGCGGAACCGTAAATCGAGATCATGAGCGCGGTTCCGGCAGCACCGGCCAGCTGCTGCATCGTGTTGAAGATGGCTGAACCGTGACCGTACAGCTGCTTTGGCAGCGATCCCAGTGCCGTGGTCATGGCGGGGGTGAAGATCATGGCCAAGCCGACTGAGAAAGCCGTGAAGATCACAGCAATAAACCACGGGCTGGTGTTCTCGCTGACGGAAGCCAATACGAACATGCTGATCACTGCAATCAGCATGCCGGGAATCAGCAGCGGTTTGGGGCCGAAACGGTCAAACAGGCGCCCCGCAACGGGAGAGAGCGCGGCTTCCAGGATGCCGCCGGGCAAGGTGATGAGTCCCGTAACAAGTGCGGTGGCCATCAGACCGCCCTGGATGAACAGAGGCAGAGTGTTCATGAGTCCCAGCAGGGCTGCGAAGAAGCCCATCATGGCAAGAAGGCACAGGGTGAAGTTGAGGTTGGTCAGCGGGCGCAGGTCAAGAAGCGCTTTGCCGTGTTTGCCGCGCACAATCTGGCGCCATACAAACAGTGCCAGACCGATGATGCCGATGACCAGAATGATTACCGGGGTTCGTGCCTCCGGCCCACCGGTCGTGATGACGCTGATTGAGCTCAAACCGTAGACCAGGCCGCCGAAGGCGAATACGGACAAGATCATGGACAGCACATCAATGCCTTCGGATGTGCGTTCGCTGGCGTTGGTCAGTTTGACGGCGCCGATAATCGTCGTGATAGTCACCAGCGGCACCATGATGGTGAAGATTCCGTGCCAGCTGGTCACACTGAGAATCAGACCGGCAGCCGTTGGGCCAAGGGCGGGTGCAGCCGCTATGACAACACCGATCAGCCCCATGATGGTGCCGCGCCGGGTGGCCGGAATCATGAGCATCGTGACGGTCATGAGCAGCGGCATGATGATCGCGGTGCCGATTGCTTGGGCAACCCGGGCAAGCAGCATGATCACAAAGTTTGGTGCGAGCGCTGCGCCGATCGTGCCGACCAGGAAGATGATGGTGGCGAAGAAGAACACCGATCGTGTGGTGAACCTGCCCAGTATCCATCCGGTTGTGGGCAGCACGATCGCCATGGTCAGAAGGAATCCGGTGAGGAACCACTGAGCCAGGTCCGCACCGATCCCCAGGTCTTTCATGATGGACGGAAGCGCAACCGCGACGGTGGTTTCGTTCAACATCATGACGAATGCGGTCGACACAAGAACGGTGAGAACCCATTTCACCGTCGACGGAATAGCAGCGTTTGGTGACGTTTCAGGCACGTTGAATAAGCCTTCAGTTTGGATGGCCCCATGATGAGGGGTGACGGCGGCTGCAGAAAGAAGAAGTGCAGCATTCGGATGCTAGCAAGATTTCAGCTCGGCTTGTACGTTACGTGACACGCTTCATGGACAGTGGCTGGGTGGCGGCTTAGGCCGCTGCACGGGGCTTGCCTGGTCCGTGTGACGAAACTGTTTAGAGATGACCACCGGAAATCACCACCGAGCTTTATCGTGAGCGCATGAGCACGCACACACCCCAGTCTTTCCAGCCCCGAGCCAAACGGCCCGACAAATCCGACGCCTCAAGCCTCGATTTCACGACTCAGGCCGTGCACGTCGGCAACGAGATTGATCAAGGTTCGGGCGCCATTCGCACGCCGATTGTTTTGGCGAACTCCTACGCTCTGCCCGAGGACCCATCCAACGTCAGCTGGTCTGGCACCGATGTCCCTCTTTACACCCGCAATTCGGGTGCTAACCAGCTGGCTCTGCAGCAGAAACTGGCAGCGCTCGAAGGCGGCGAGGACGCTGTCGCGCTCGCCTCGGGTGTTGCCGCTTTGCACGCGGTGTTCTTCAGCTATCTCAAGTTGGGTGACCACATTGTCGTTGCCGATGTCACCTATGAGGCCACATGGCGCCTGTTCAAAGAACTGCTGCCGCAGAAGTACGGCATTGAGGCCACGTTCGTTGATGCGAGCGACCCCGAAGAAGTCGAAAGCGCCATTCGCCCGAACACCCGCTTGGTGCACGTTGAGGTCATCGCGAACCCGACAACCAAGATCACCGACATCCCGAAGATTGCGGATATTGCCCACAAGGCCGGTGCTCTGTTGGTGGTTGATTCGACGTTCACCCCGCCACCCCTGTACCGCCCGCTGGAAGACGGTGCGGACTTGGTGGTGCACTCGCTGACCAAGTACATCAACGGTCACGGCGACGCGGTGGGCGGTGCGGTCATCGGCAGCCGCGACGCCATCCGCCCGATCAAACATGACGCGATGGTCGATGTCGGCGGCATCATCTCGCCATTCAATGCGTGGCTGATCAGCCGTGGCTCGATCACTCTGCCGCTGCGGCTTCGCCAGCACCTGGATTCCGCCCAGAAGGTGGCCGAGTTCCTCGACGCTGACCCGCGAGTTGCCTACGTCGCCTATCCGGGTCTGAAGTCGCACGCACAGCATGAGGTCGCCACACGTCTGTTCGGAAACCGCGGCTTTGGTGGTGTTCTGGCCTTCGCTGTTGAAGGAGATTCCGACACCCAGAACCGCTTTGTGGCGAATCTGCGCGTGGTTACCTCCGCGGTGTCGCTCGGACATGACGAATCGCTCATCGTGCACGTCGGCACCGAGGGTCCTCGCGTTGCCGCCTACCCACCCGAGTTCCAAAAGTGGGGTCACCTGCGGTTCTCCGCCGGCCTGGAAGCAGCCGAGGACATCATCGGCGATCTCGCAGCGGCTCTCGATGCCACCTTCGGCCCCGTTTCCTAACTGACAAAGCACGAGGTGCCGCTCACCTGGGAAGGTGAGCGGCACCTCGTACTTTTTAGGACTGGATCAGCGGTGGGACTCGCGGCCGAGTTTCTTCAGAAGCTCAGCTTCGGCATTCGGTCCCGGCTGCACACCGCCGGGCAGGCGGAGCATGAGGGCGACGCCGACAGCCAGCCACAGGCCGAACATCAGCCACGACGGCCATGCAAGCTGAGCCGACCACGGGGTGACCGGCAGGTACAGCACGAACAGGAACAGGCAGAGAACAGCCGAGATGGCACCGATGACGATGCCGCCGTTGCCCTTGCCGCCTACGCGCATGGGGCGTTCCATCTGGGGTTCCTTCTTGCGCAGCTGAATGAATGCGATCGACACGAGGAAGTAGGTGATGACGATCATCGGCGAACCTGCGTCGACAACCCAGCCGAGCATTGCCGAACCGAGGAACGGCGCGATAACCGAAAGCGTGCCGATGAACAGCAGAGCGTTGATCGGGGTGCGGTAGGTGGGGTGGATCTTGCCGAACCATGCCGGCAGCATGCCCGACTGAGCAAGTGCCCACATGAGGCGGGATGCTCCCATGAGGAACGCGTTCCAGCTGGTGATTATGCCGGCCAGACCGCCGGCGATCACGATCTTGCCCCACGTGGGGTGGCCCAGCATGGCCGAAAGAGCATCTGCCGTGACGAGTCCGCCATCGGCGTTGAGCGCCGCAATGTCGCTGTGGGGCATCGAAATCGACGTGGTGAAGATGATGACCACGTACCAGGCGGCGGCCATGAGTACGGCCATGACGACGAGCTTGCCGATCTGGCGCGGTTTGACGTTGATCTCCTCAGCGGCCTGCGGCAGAACATCGAAGCCGACAAAGAGGAACGGCACGGTGGTCAGCACGAGAGCGAAACCGCTGAAGCCGCCGGAGAACCACGGTTCGACGTGCTTCATGTCGCCGCCGACACCAGCACCGGTGACCAGCAGCAGACCGACGATCAGCAGGAACGACACAACGAACGTCTGGACGAGGGATGCGACCTTCACACCGCGGATGTTGATGTAGGTCAGAATGACCGCGGTGACAACGCCGATGAGCGCCCACGTCAGATACACGTCAAAGCCCGCAACATTCCACAGGAGGATCTTTTCGATATCCGGCAGCAGATACAGCGCGGTCTTCGGCACTGCGACAGCTTCGAACATCACCACCGTGATGTAGCCGCCGACAATGCACCACGAACCGATCATCGACAGCTTCGGTCCCATGGCTCGCATGAGGTAGTTGTGCTCACCGCCGGCCAACGGCATAGCGGCCACGAGTTCGGAGTACACAACACCGACGAACGCCATGATGACGCCGCCGCCTGCGAATGCCAGAAGCGCACCCATCGTGCCGGCTTCTTCGATCCAGCCGCCGGCCAGAACAATCCAGCCGAAGCCGATCATGGCGCCGAAGCCGACGAACAGTGCGTCGAGTCGGCCCATTGCCTTTTTGAAAATGGAATCGTGGGAAGCCTGCGTATAGCTGCCCGCTTGTTGTCCAGGGGCGTTCATGCTGTCTCCTTTGTCAGCGGCCGCCGCTCGTGTGCGACGAGACTGAATTCTGTGGAACTGTGCACCGCAACAATACGGTCTTTTATGTCGAAATTCACATTGTTTTTACCCAGCATGTTGGAGAACAGGCGGAATCTGGGTCAGGCCCGAGGTGGATTCCGCAGAGATCAGAGATCCTGCGGCCGAGGTGGTCTGGGGACGTTCGCATAAAGAAAACCGGCGCACAGCAGAAGCTGTGCGCCGGCGATTCAGTGGTTCAGATGCCGCGGTAGGTCAGTCGCCGCGGGTGTCCTCCCATTCGGGGCGACGCGCTTCGGGCTTGGTCTCCAGCGCGCACATGATGTAGACGACGATGCTGGCAACAAAGCTGATGAACGTCAGCGCACCGGGGAATCCGGCATCCTGCAGGCGGCGCCAGGCGACTGACAGCGTCGGGATCAAAGTGGCAAGGCTGAACAGGAATATGAAGCCCCACAGGAGGAACAAGACGATGCCTGTGAGCCCGACGACCGCGCCGGCGGCATCGGGGTCTGATGCTGATGCCGCGGCGAACGTGACGATGATCTGAATGGCAAACAACAGCAGGGCTGGAACAAACATGATGATGGTGTTGACCAGCGCAGGCCACCAGAATTCGGACTTCGAAGCGTATCCGGCGAACCGGAAAGACTTCTTCCAGAAGCGCTTGTACGCCTCCATCATGGAAACGCCGTAGACGGGCTGGCTCAGCGGCAGCGGCATTCCCTGCGCGCGGTAGTCATCAGCTGTCAGAAGCTGAGGTGCCGGCTGGCCGTAAGCTGCGTTCGCACCGAACGGGCCGGGCTGCGCGAAGGGGTCCTGCTGGCCGGGCTGTCCGTAGCCGCCAGGCTGCTGAGCGCCGGGCTGACCGTAGCCGCCGGGCTGGCTGTGGGGTGTCTGTCCGCCGTATGCGCCAGGCTGCGATGGCTGGCTGGGCTGTCCGTACGCACCCGGCTGGCTGGCTGCGCCCTGCTGCTGGCCGTAGTCAGGCTGGTTCGGCTGTCCGTACGCACCCGGCTGGCTGTAGGGGTCCTGCTGACCGTACGAGTCTTGCGGGTTGTTCTGGCCGGCGCCGTTCTGCTGATTGAAGTCCGGATTGTAGGGATCGTTGCTGCCTGGGTAGCTGCTCATAGTCTTTGCTTTCTTAGCTCGCTTGGCGCTCGTGGCCAGTGTGTCGTGCAGTCATCGTAAGGTCAGCGGCCGGAGCGTAACCAGCAACCATTATGCAGACCGCGTCAACCGCGGATTATCAGGCGATGGTCAGCTGTTGGGCTCCGCGGGTGCCGGAATCATCATGTTGTCGATCAGGCGGACCGGCCCGACGTGAGCGGCAATGAGCGCAAGGGCGGGCAGGTTTTCGGTCACTTCGAGGGTTGCCGGGTCGACCAGGGTCAGGTAGTCAAGCGTGACCCCTTCTGTGCTGTCGACTTCTTCCCGCACGCGGTCGAGGTGGAGCTCACCACCGGCCTGAGCACGTTCGGCTAGCTGGGTGAGTGCGCGGGACAGGACGAGCGCGGTTTCGCTTTCCTCTGGACTCATCCGCTGGTTGCGGCTGGACATGGCCAGGCCCTTGAGGCTGCGTTCAGTGGGGACGGGCTCGATTTCGACTTCCATGTCGAGGTCGGCAACCATGCGTTTGATGATCATGAGCTGCTGCGCGTCCTTCTGCCCGAAGTAGGCGTGCAGTGTGGCAGGGGAGCTGAAGATGTTGAACAGCTTCGCCACAACCGTTGTCACACCGTCAAAATGGCCGGGCCGTGATGCGCCCTCAAGCACCCTGCCCATACTTCCTGCGGTCACGCGGACCAGGGGACCGTCCGGGTAACCGGGATACATTTCTTCGACGCTGGGGGCGAAGACGAGGTCAACACCGGCACGATTGAGCACCTCGACATCAGCTTCCAGGGTGCGCGGATAGTTGTCGTAGTCCTCAGCGTCGTCAAACTGCAGAGGGTTGACGAAGATCGATGCGGCAACCACGGAATTGCCCTGGGCGGCGCGGAACAGCGCTTCGTGGCCCGAATGCAGCGCGCCCATCGTGGGGATGAGGCCGACAGTGTCGCCGCCGCGTTCGCGCAGCAGACGCCGCAGGGCAGCGCGCAGCTCTTTCACGGTGCGGGCAACGACAACAGACATATAACCTCCCAGGCACAGCCGGCGTTCAACCAGCCGCACCAATGGTAGACCCGCGGATACAGCGGGTGGGGACAGGCACCTCGGCAGTTTCGCGGCGGTAGGCTGGAAGCATGAGTTTGCCACGCGAAGACGTTGACCCGAACGGCCTGCAGGAATTCTCGGTGGTGTTCACCGACCGGGCCGTCAACCACATGTCCCAGAAGTTCGTCGACGCAATGCAGGAGTTCTACGGCCTGCTGCGCGAAACCTACAATGCAGACGCGGCAGTTGTCGTGCCCGGCAGCGGTTCCTTCGGCATGGAATCGGTTGCCCGCCAGTTCATGGAAGGCCAGCCCACGCTGGTCGTGCGCGACGGATTCTTCAGCTACCGCTGGTCGCAGATCATCGAAATGGGCAAGCTGACCGACCACGAAGTCGTGTCCGCTGTCGCCACTGACGATTCAGCCACGCCCGGCTTCGCCCCGCCGGCAGTCGACCAGGTGATCGACGCAATCAAGAAGCAGGGTTCCAAAGTCGTTGCCGCAGCACACGTGGAAACCGCCTCCGGCATTGTGCTCACTGATGAATACATCAAGGCGCTCGCCGACGCCGTGCACGAACAGGACGGCCTCTTCGTGCTCGACTGCATTGCCTCCGGTGCGCTGTGGGTCGATATGAAGGAACTCGGCGTCGACGTGCTCATCTCCGCACCCCAGAAGGGCTGGAGCGGCTGGCCGGGCATGGGCTACGTCATGCTGAACGAACGTGCGCTCGCCCGCCTGGAGGAAACCGAATCCAGCAGCTTCTCGATGGACCTGAAGAAGTGGCACACCGTTTCGGAAACCTACCGTGCCGGCAAGCACATGTACCACGCGACAATGCCGACCGACGCCATGCTGCACAACCTCGACGTTATGCGCGAAGCCAAGGAGCGCGGGCTGGACAAGATCATGCGCCAGCAGGTCGAACTCGGTGAGCGCGTACGCGTTGGCCTGGCCGAACGCGGCTACAAGTCCGTTGCCGCTGAAGGGTGGGAAGCCCCCTCGGTTGTTGTCGTCTACACCGACGACCCACAGGAGCAGTCCGGTGCGAAGTTCAAGGCCGGTGACCTTCAGGTGGCTTCGGGTGTTCCGCTTCAGGTGGGCGAACCGGAAGGCTTCAGTACGTTCCGCGTGGGACTTTTCGGCCTGGATAAGTGGGACGACGTCGAAGGCACCGTGCAGCGTCTGTTCGACGGAATCGACAAGGCTCTTAAGGCTTAAGGCCAGTCAGGTTCAGGGCCGTTCAGGCCTGAGTTTTCGCGTGTGCGCCGCTGGGTGGCCAGCGGCGCACACGTGTTTTCACACCGTGCCGGTCTCGTGCATCTGCGCGATCTGCTCTGCAGTGAATCCGAACTGCGCGAGGACTTCGTCGGTGTGTTCGCCCAGTGCCGGCGGTGCCGTGGCGTCAGCGTTGTCTTCGACGAGCGGGCTGCGGACCATCGGCACCTGCCCGTAGCGGCCTTCGGCTTCGATCTTGATGCCGCGGTGTTTGACCTGCGGGTCTTCGAAGACCTTGTCCATCGTGTTGATCGGTCCGAACGGCACACCGGCCTCGTCGAGCACGTGAGTCCAGTAGTCCATGGGCTTCTGCTTCATGATCTGCGCGACGATGGGGCGCAGTTCGCCGATCAACCGGATGCGGTCGCGGTTGTACTGGAAGCGGTCGTCCCCGCGCAGCAGCTCGAAGTCCGGCAGTTCTGTCAGACGGCGGTACTGTTCGTCGTTGCCCACCCCCAGGATCATGTGGCCGTCTGCCACTTCGAAGACGTCGTATGGGGCGACGTTGGGGTGCGAGGTGCCGGTCTGGGTTGGCGGGACACCGCCGACCAGGTAGTTGGATGCCTGGTTTGCGTTGAGTGCAACCGAAACATCGGCCAGGGTGACGTCGATGTGCTGGCCCTTGCCGGTGCGTTCGCGTTCGTGCAGGGCCGCAAGGATTGCGGTTGTGGCGTACATGCCGGTCATGAGGTCGATGATGGCAACACCGGCGCGGATGGGACCGGCGCCTTCTTCGCCCTTGGCGCGGCCGGTGTAGCTCATGAAGCCGCTCATGCCCTGGAACACGTAGTCATAGCCGGGGTTTTCAGCCTTCGGGCCGGTGGGACCGTAGCCGGTGATGGACACCCAGATGAGTTCGGGGTTGATTTCGCGCAGGTCGTCGTAGTCCAAGCCCAGGCGGGCCAAGGAGCCGGTCTTGTAGTTCTCAACGACGACATCGGCGTCCTTTGCCAGCCGCTTGATGACGTCTTTGCCCTCTTCGGAGCGGAAGTTGACGGTGATGGACTTCTTGTTGCGGTTGGCCGCAATGTAGTAGGCCGAGTAGCCGTCTTCGGGTGTGGTGCCCTCGAGGTAGGGAGGACCCCAGCTGCGAGTGTCATCACCGGGACCGGGCCGTTCGACCTTGATGACGTCGGCTCCCAGGTCGGCAAGGTTCTGGGTGCACCACGGGCCTGCCAGCACGCGGGAAAGGTCGAGAACTGTGATGTCCTGCAGTGAATTCTTCATCCGGCCTAACACTCCTTAGCTCTGCGGCCTAAGCTGTCGCAGTCCGCACCGTCGCGGCTCACGATGTCCGCCCCCATCGTATGTGGTGGCGCGGATCACCTCCCGGCGGGTGTGCTGAATGTCCCTGCGCAGGTTGGTGAAAGCATCGGCGCGGATGAACTGCCGGTGCTCAGCCCCGGTGAGCCTTCAGCTTTTCCACGAGCATGTCGATGGCGTGATCCGGTGTGTCCCACGCGCACATGAAGCGGTAGCCGCTGGGCACGGCCGGCCAGGCGTAGAACAGGAGGCCTTCAGCCTGCGCAGCCTGTGCGACGTGCGGATCGATCTGTGCGATGACAGTGTTCGCATGCACCTGCATGGGCACCGTGAATCCGGCGGCTGTCAGCTTGTCTGCCAGCTGGGCGGCCTGCCGATTGGCGTGCTGGGCATTGCGCTGCCAGAGGTCGCCTTCAAACATGGCCAGCAGCTGTGCCGACTGGTAGCGAGCCTTTGAGGACAGCTGCAGCAGTACTTTGTGCAGGTAGTCGATGCCGGAAACCCGTTCGGGCTGGAGCACCACCACGGCTTCTGCGTTCATGGCGCCGTTCTTCGTGGCACCGAGTGACACGATGTCGGCCCCGGCAGTCATGTCCGGAAGCTGGGCCTCACAGCTGACTGCCGCATTGGCCAGCCGTGATCCGTCAAGATGAACGGCCATGTCGAGTTCATGAGCGGTGTGGGCAATCGCCTGGAATTCATCCGGCGAATACACGGTGCCCAGTTCGGTGGAGTTGCTCAGCGACACCGCGCAGCTTTGGGATTCGTGAATGAACGCGCGGTTCGATGCGGCCGCCCGCACGCCCTCCGGGGTGATCTTGCCGGCTTCTGCCTGCGCGGGCAGGATCTTCAGTCCGGCAGTGATTTCCGGAGCGCCGGTTTCGTCGGTGTTGATGTGTGCGCTGGGTGCCGCAATCACACTGCCCCAGCGCGGAACAACAGCTGACAGGGACAGCAGATTGGCGCCCGTTCCGTTGAACACGGGGTAGATGAGGGCCTGCTGGCCGAAGGTGTCGCGCGCCCATTCGCGCAGGCGCACGGTGTAGGGGTCGTCACCGTAGGCGGGCACGTGTCCGCCGCTGACCCGCGTGAGCGCGTCAAGAACTTCCGGGTGCGCTCCGGCGTAGTTGTCCGACCCGAAGTGGTAGACGCTCGGGTCGTGGGATGTCAGTTCGGGAGTGTTGGATTCAGTCATGTGGGCCTTGGGATTGCTTGTGCAATTACTCGAGGAAGCTGTGTTCTTCGGACGGGAAGACGCCGTCGGCGACTTCGGAGGCGTATTCGACCGCGGCTTCGCGCAGCAGCGAACGGGCGTCAGCGTACTTCTTGGTGAATCGCGGTGTGCGGCCTGACCCCATGCCCGCGAAGTCCGTCCAGACGAGCACCTGTGCATCGCAGTCCGGTCCCGCGCCGATCCCCACGGTGGGAATGTGCAGCGCTTCTGTTACGGCGCGGGCTGCGGCCACCGGCACCATTTCCAGGACAACTGCGAACGCACCGGCATCCTGCAGCGCCAGGGCGTCGTCAACGAGCTTCTGCACTGCGGCATCACCGCGGCCCTGCACGCGGTAGCCGCCCAGGCCATGTTCGGACTGCGGGGTGAAGCCCAGGTGCGCCATGACGGGGATGCCGGCGTCGGTGAGCAGTTTGACGGTGGGTGCCATCTGCACGCCGCCTTCGAGTTTGACCGCGTGGGCGAGCCCTTCTTTCATGAGCCGCACGGCCGAATGGAAGCCCTGTTCGGGGCTGGCCCCGTAGGACCCAAAGGGCAGATCCGCGACAACCAGTGTATGCGGTGCGGCTTCGACGACGGCGCGTGTCAGTGGGATCATCTGGTCGAGTGTGACGGGCAGAGTGGTGGAGTACCCGTACACGTTGTTGCCCGCGGAATCGCCGACGAGCAGAGCGGGAATGCCGGCTTCGTCGAAAATGCTGGCCGTGAATTGGTCGTAGGACGTGAGCATGGCCCACTTCTGACCGGCGTCCTTCATGCGCTGCAGGTGCACAATCCGGGTGCGTCGACGCGGCTTCTGCGCACCGTCGGATGAGGGCGAACCGCCTTCTGTCGAGGCGCCGCCCGGCTGATGCTGCTGACTTGCGGGGGTCGTGGGCCGGCCGCCGTAGGGATTCGGCTGTTCGTCTGCGCTCTGAGCGTTCATAGCCCTAACCATAGTCGGGGGGTCTGACATGGTTCAGCGTCTGACGTGGACTGAGATGCGCGGCACGATCCGCGCCTGAGAGCCTGCCCCTTTGCCCCGGCGGCAGCTTGCCGGAATGATAGGCGAGTAGCCCACGGGACCTAAGCTCCACCTCGTGATTTCGGCGGCCCGGGAACCCGGGACCACTCCCGCGACAGGCGCGTGGAAGCGTGCGAAAGGACAGTATGAACAACGACGGCGTCAAGACCGGCTGGCGCAATTACCGGTTCCCCATCTTCGTGTTGTCGGGGATTGTCCTCGGCGCGATCATCGGGCTTGTGCTCGGTGAGCGGGCGGTAGTTCTCAAGCCCTTGGGCGCGCTGTTCATCAACTTCATGTTCACGCTCGTGGTGCCGATGGTGTTCTTCTCGATCAGCTCGGCCGTGGCGAACATGGACTCGGCCAAGCGGCTGGGCAAGATCATGGGCTCGATGATGGCGGTGTTCATCAGCACCGGCATTGTCGCTTCGATTGTCATGCTCGCAGCGCTGGGCATTTTCCGTCCGTTCGAAGGCCTGACCGTCAGCATGGACGAAAAGCCCGATGCCGGCGAAGAGATTTCGCTGGGTGATCAGATTGTCGGCGCTTTCACGGTTGATGACTTCAGCAAGATCCTGTCGGCCGAAAGCATGCTGCCGCTCATCATCTTCGCGGTGCTCGTGGGTTTGTCGTGCGGTTCGATCGGCAAGCTGGGCCAGCCGTTCAAGGCGTTTCTCAATTCCGGCAACGAAGTCTTCATGAAGCTCACGAGCCTCGTGATGTTCTACGCCCCCATCGGCCTGGGCGCCTACTTTGCAGCGCTGGTCGGTGAGCTCGGTCCGCAGCTGGTCGGCGGCTACGTTAAGGCTTTCGCCGTGTACTACCCGGTGGCGATTATCTACTTCTTTGCGGCTTTCACTCTGTATTCCCTGCTGGCGGGCGGTGTCCCGGCTATGCGCCGCATGTGGCGCAACATTCTGGAGCCGGCTGCGGTGTCGTTGGGCACGGGCAGCTCGGTTGCGTCGATTCCGGCGAACCTGCGCGCGGCCAAGCGGATCGGTGTTCCGCAGGACGTGCGCGAAACCATCATTCCGATCGGCGCGACGATCCACATGGAGGGTTCGTGCCTGTCGGCGATCCTTAAGATCGCGTTCCTATTCGCCGTGTTTGAGCGCGACCTCTTCACTCCGCAGGCGCTGCTCATCGCGATTCTCATTGCCCTGCTGTCGGGCATGGTCATGTCCGGTGTTCCGTCGGGCGGTTTCCTCGGTGAGCTCATGATCATCACCATGTACGGCTTCCCGCCGGCGGCTCTGCCGGTCATTTCGGTGATCGGCACCGTGGTCGACCCGC
Source organism: Brevibacterium sp. HMSC22B09 (assembly GCF_001806795.1). Classification (NCBI taxonomy): domain Bacteria; kingdom Bacillati; phylum Actinomycetota; class Actinomycetes; order Micrococcales; family Brevibacteriaceae; genus Brevibacterium; species Brevibacterium sp. HMSC22B09. Next base: position 24,827 of record NZ_KV785999.1, read on the forward strand.
CGGCCACCACGGTCAACGCGGCCGGCGACAACGTGTCGTCAATGCTGGTGGCACGGGTTGTCGACGGCAAGGACTGGATGAATAAGAAGGACCGGACGGAGGTTGCCGAGGCGCCGGACGCCTGACCGTTTTCTTGCCCGTTTTGGGCCGCCGTCAGCAGGGTGCTGCACACTCTCGTGAGTCAACTGTGTGACCTACCGCGCACATTTTTGGTGGTTTGCGTCACACGATGTAAGGTTCTGCCATTCCATTCCGAGCAAATGCTCAGAAAACACACATACTCACGGAGAAAACGATGGTCGAATCGATCAACAACGCGCTGGTTGCCATCAGCGGCGTTATCTGGGGACCCTTCCTGCTCATTCCCCTGCTGCTCGGCACCGGTCTGTACCTGACCATCCGCCTGGGTGGTCTGCAGTTCGTCAAGCTGATCCCGGCAATGAACCTGGGTCTGATCAAGCGTCGCGACAAGGGCGAAGAGGAAGGCGACATTTCGCAGTTCCAGGCGCTGACCACCGCGCTTGCGGCAACCGTCGGCACGGGCAACATCGTCGGTGTTGCAACGGCCCTGAGCATTGGCGGTCCCGGTGCTCTGTTCTGGATGTGGATAACCGGCCTGGTCGGCATGGTCACCAAGTACGCCGAAGCATTCCTCGCAGTGCGCTTCCGCACCACTGACACCGCCGGCGAGAAGAGCGGTGGCCCCCAGTACTACCTGGAGCGCGGCATCAAGGGTCCGGTGGGCAAGGTTCTCGGCCTGTCGTTTGCTATCTTCGCCGCGGTTGCCTGCTTCGGCATCGGCAACCTCACGCAGGGCAACTCGATCGCCTCGAACGTTGAGAACTCCTGGCACGTGCCCACCTGGGTCACCGGTCTGGTTCTGACTGTTCTGGCCCTGGTTGTTCTGGTCGGCGGCATTCGCTCGATCGGTTCGGTCACCTCGGCTCTCGTGCCGGTCATGATCGTCTTCTACGTCGGCGCTGCCATCTACATCCTCATTGCGAACATTTCGGGTCTCCCGGCTGCTTTCGGTGAAATCTTCCGAGGTGCCTTCTCCGGTACCGCTGCCGCAGGCGGCTTTGCTGGTTCGGTCATTCTGATTGTCATCCAGATGGGTGTTGCCCGCGGTCTGTTCTCGAACGAATCCGGTCTGGGTTCGGCGCCGATCGCCGCTGCTGCCGCCAAGACGACGCACCCGGTGCGTCAGGGTCTGGTTTCGATGACCCAGACCTTCATCGACACGATCATCGTTGTGACCTTCACCGGTCTGGTCATCATCACCACCGGCGTGTGGAAGGCAACCGACGAAGCCGGCGAGCAGATTTCGGCATCGCTCATGACCGGTGAGGCCTTCACCTTCGGTCTGCCGGGTCAGTGGGGTCACTGGATTGTCACGGTTGGCCTGGTTCTGTTCGCCTTCTCGACCATCCTCGGCTGGTCCTACTACGGCGAGCGCAACTTCGAGCGTCTGTTCGGCCGCCGTGCGGTTGTTCCGTTCCGCATCTTCTTCTCGCTGGTCGTGTTCGTCGGCTGCACCACGGAACTCGAGGTCGTGTGGAACTTCTCCGACGTGGCCAACGGCCTCATGGCTCTGCCGAACCTCGTGGGCATCCTGATCCTGTCGGGTCTCATTGCCCGCGAAACCCGGCACTACCTCAAGCACGATCCCAAGCTGGAAGCTTCGAAGGAAGAAATCGAAGCCTTCATGGCCGACCAGCCGGGCTGGGCCGAATGGAAGGCGGGCAACCGCGTAGGTTCGTCGCGCGAGTGAGCTGCGTGTCAGTGGGCAGTGACATGATGGGTGCATGCGAACACCGCGCCTGTTGCTGCCCGCTGTTGCCTACCGGGACCTGACCTCACGCTTCGATTCCGGTGCGCTCAACCGCGGTATTGCCTACGCGCAGGAACAGCGGTTGGCAGCGGTGTCGTGGTTTCCCGACGACAGCGTGATTGAAGCCGAGGTTGTCGGCACTGATTCCTATTCCGTACATGTTGAGCTCGCGGGGGCTTCTACTCCCCGCGAGCTCGACCTTTTGGATTTGCCCATGCCTGCACGCAGCCGGGCTGAAGAACTCCAGTGGTTCACTCCCACAGCGTGCATGTGCACCTGCCCAGTGGGCAGGGACTGCAAACACGCGGCAGCGCTTCTGCGCTGGACTACTTCGCTGGCCAGCGTCCAGAAGTTTGGGGGAGTGGGCCACCTGTCGCCATTGGCGAGTGCTGACCTGAGCTTCGTCGCGGACTGTGTCGAAAAGTCCACGGGACACATTGACGAACTTGACGTTCCCATTCGCCAGCTGGCCCCCGTTCCACATGATCGGCGCACCACTCCGGCGTGCGAAAACCCCGTCGGCTGGCCCACGGGTTTCAGCGGAGCCCAGCGGGCAGCGGCAGGTGATTCCACCTCGGGAGCCTGGGGTGACGAGCTCGTCCTTGCTGAGGACGGCGGGGAAGTCGACCCCGACCTTCTGTTTACCGACCTGCCGACCGAAGACCCCGCCCACAAGCCCGAACCGCAGTGGCGGCAGGCCTTGCGGTTCCTCCAAGCGCCGGAAGCTCCGGCGCGCGGCGGTCTGGCCATTGCCTTTGAACTGCAGCGGCGCATCAGCTGGTTCGAACAGCGGGCTGGGGCCGGAACCTCGGTGTCTGCCGAGGATGCCTGGGACCCCAATGTGCAGCTGGTCATCCGCCCTATGCGGCGCGGCCAGCGCGATGCCTGGATCAAAGGCGGGCTGACCTGGCGCTCGCTTATGTCCGGCGGTGATCCTGGGCTCGACCCCGAACAGGCCACAATTCTGGGGCAGATCTACCGTCTGCACCTGTCCGAAGGTGTGGGCCGGGCCATGCGGGAAGATCACATCGATCTGGCAGACACCGGCAGCAGGCTCATGTGGGAACTGCTGGAGCGCGCCCAACAGATGGGGGTCGAGTTCATTGGGCTGGCGCCGATTGAATCTGTGCAGTGGGGAGACACAGCGTCGGCTGAATTCTCCATTGCCAGCGCGGAGGGCACGCGGGCACACGGCGGGCTGCAGCTGACACCCGCCCTCAGCATTGACGGTGAACCCGTCCGGCGGCCCAAGTTCTTAGGACCGTACGCGCTTGCCGACATTGTTCTTCCCGGTGATGGGGCAGATGAGGGTGGTCACGGATCCGGTGCTGCGGGTGGTTCTGGTGTTCGTGTTCGCATTGCGCGTTTAGACCGTCCGGCGCACGAAGGCCTGCAGAGGCTGCTGCTGTCCGACGGCTTCAGTGTGCCCGCTGAGGATCGGCAGGAGTTCTTCGATGAGGGTCTGACCGTGCTGAGTCAGTCGGCTGCCGTAGTGAGCGCGGATTCATCGGTGGAACTGCCGGACTCGACAACCCCGCAGCTGAACCTCACGGCCTCTTTCACCGGCGATCACGTCGACCTTTCGTGGCAGTGGCGGTATCGGATGCCCAATCGGCGTCTGCCGCTCAACCCACCCGCCGGCAGTGGGGCTGGCGGGGCTGGCGGAGGTGCTTCCGGAGGTGCCGGTGCCAGCGGGCAGCGCAATATCGAGGCTGAACGCGACATCCTCGCGGAAATCCACCGGCAGTGGCCCGATCAGGCGCGCGAAGACACGTTGTCTTTTGACGGTGTTGAAGCCGCCCAGTTCACGGCCGAAGTTCTGCCGCAGCTGGAAGAATCGCCGCTCATCGAAGTTTCGGTTTTCGGCACACGGCCCGACTACGTGCACATTGAGGGAACACCGAATGTCAGTGCGGTGGTCAATGAGCGCAACGACTGGTTCGACCTCGCCATGTCCGTCCACGTGGGCGATCGCGAACTTCCCTTCGCCACGGTATTCACGGCGCTCGCCCGCGGACAAGACGCGGTGCTCATGCCGGATAAGTCCTACCTCAAATTGGACCACCCGGTATTCGACAAGCTGCGCGACCTCATCCGCGAAGCAACGGTCCTGCAGGAATGGTCGCCCACCAAACAGCGCATCGACAAACACCAGGTGGGCCAGTTCAAAGCGCTCGAAGACATCGCGGACACCATCGAAGGCGACACTCAATGGTTTGAGCGTATTCGCGCGCTCGCCCAAGTGGACGAACTTCCGACCGCCCCGCTGCCTGCGGGGCTGAAAGCCACACTGCGCGATTACCAGCGCGAAGGCTTCCAGTGGCTGAGCTTCCTATACGGGGCTGGTCTCGGCGGAATCCTCGCTGATGACATGGGCTTGGGCAAAACCATTCAAACGCTCGCGCTCATTGCCCACGCCCGCGAAACCGCGGCGGGTGCGGCGGCAGAGACCCCAGCCGACACCTCGGCCCCGGCAGGCACAGACCACCCGGAAGAAGCAGACGACCGGGCCGGCACCTCGGCCCCGTTCCTGGTGGTGGCGCCGTCATCGGTTGTGGGCGTGTGGCAGGCGGAAGCTGCCCGGTTCACGCCCGGGCTCGACGTGCGGGTGGTCAGCCAGACCAGCAAGAAACGTGGAACTTCGCTGGAAGAAGCGCGCAGCGGCGCGGATGTCATTGTCACGTCCTACACCCTCATGCGGCGCGATTCCGAGGAATACACGAAGCTGCCGTGGGCCGGTGCGGTGTTCGACGAAGCGCAGGCGGTCAAGAATCGGCAGTCCAAGGGCTTTGCAGCGGCTTCAAAGATTCAGGCGCCGTTTCGCCTGGTCATCACGGGTACACCCATGGAAAACGCGCTCGCTGATTTCTGGTCGCTGCTGCGGATTGCGGTGCCGGGGCTCGTGGGGCCCTACCGGCGGTTCAACGAGGAGTTCGCCAAGCCGATCGAATCCGGTGAAGCCCCAGAGCGCATGCTTCTGCTGCGGCAAACAGTGCGGCCTTTCATGCTGCGGCGCACCAAGGAACTCGTGGCGAAAGACCTCCCGGAAAAGCAGGAATCGATCATCAGCGTCGAACTCACTCCCGCACACGCCAAGGCGTACAACACGCTTCTGCAGCGTGAGCGCAAAAAGGTTCTGCGGCTGTTGGGCGACATGGATGTTGACGGCAACCGGATGACGGTTTTCCGGTCGCTTACGCTGCTGCGGATGATGGCGCTCGACCCAGCAATCGTCGAAGGCGGCAGCTATTCGTCGATTGAATCGTCGAAAATGCAGACGCTCCTGGAATCCTTGGGTCGGGTGATCGACGAGGGCCACCGGGTGATTGTGTTCAGCCAGTTCACGTCGTTCCTGCAGCGCATTTCGGCCGAACTCACTTCCCGAGGTGCCGCCCACCTGTATCTGGACGGCTCGGTTCCCATGAGCGAACGAGCGGATTTGGTGACGGCGTTCCAGGAAGGCAGGGCGCCGGTGTTCCTCATATCGCTCAAAGCCGGAGGTGCCGGGCTTACGCTTACGGCCGCTGACTACGTGTTCATCATGGACCCGTGGTGGAACCCGGCGGCCGAAGCGCAGGCGGTCGACCGCGCTCACCGCATCGGGCAGGACAAAAAGGTCATGGTCTACCGGCTGGTGGCGCAGGGGACAATCGAAGAGAAGGTTGTCGACCTGCAGCAGCGCAAGGCGCGACTGTTCGATTCGCTCATGGACGGCGGAGCTGGTTTCGCGCGCGGAATCTCCGCGGATGACCTGCGGGAGCTCTTTGGTGGGGGCAGCGCTTAAGTGGCGGCCGGCAGGCACCTCGTTTGCCCGGGCGTTTCTCTTCAGACCGCAGCGGATGGAATAAGCCGCCCGGATGTCGTGCTGTACGTGACGACCACGATCTGAGGAGGTCTCATGTCACGCATTACGATCATCGGCGGACACGGAAAGATCGCCCTGCTGGCAGCACCCCTGCTGGTCAAAGCAGGCCACGAGGTCACGTCGGTGTTCCGCAACCCCGACCACGAAGCCGACGTCGCCGAAACCGGCGCGACCCCGAAGGTCGCTGATATTGAACAGCTCGACACCGCACAGTTGGCTGAGCTGCTTGAAGGCCAGGATGCGGTCGTCTGGTCCGCCGGAGCAGGTGGAGGAAACCCGGCCCGCACGAAGGCAGTCGACCAGGATGCCGCGATCCGCTCCATGGACGCCGCCCAGCAGGCGGGCGCCAAGCGCTATGTGATGGTCTCCTACTTCAACGCCAGCCGCGATCACGGTGTGGACCCTGACGACAGCTTCTGGCAGTACGCAGAAGCAAAGAGCATCGCGGATGAACACCTGCGCGGGACGGAACTCGACTGGACGATTCTCGGACCCAGCCTGCTTACGCTCGAACCGGGCAGCGGCACAATCACCGTTGACGGAAAGGGCAGCGAGGTTTCGCGCGAAAACGTCGCGCAGGTCATCGCGGCCGCGGTCGAGGACGACAACACCATCGGCCGCACGATCAACTTCGACGACGGCGACACTCCTATCGCTGAAGCAATTCACTGATCAAACCCGTGCGCCCGCGGTGCTGAGCACAGCCGTCCAGCACCGCGAGCGCACAGCCCTGTTCTGGGCGCTGATCTGGGCTTAGGGTAGAGCCAGACATCAACCACGATCCACTGCAAGGGGGCAGCAGAGAGTGTCAGCCAAACCGTCCGCGACAGCAGTCCAGACCAGCCTGAGCACGCAAGTGCATCATGACCCCGCCTCGTGCGCGGGAGACCACGAAAGTCCCCTCGACTGCGCGGTCCGCGAAGGCGGGCACGCGCTCGTCGAACAGCTGGTGGCCAGCGGTGTGACGCGCGTGTTCGGGGTGCCGGGCGAAAGCTACCTGTCGGTGATCGATGGGCTGTACGACCACACCGACGACATTGAAATCATCGTCACCCGGCAAGAAGGCGGCGCCGCAATGGCCGCAGCCGCCCACGGTGCTCTCACCGGCGAGCCCGGCATTTGCATGGTCACCCGCGGACCGGGTGCGACAAACGCCAGCATCGGCGTGCACGTGGCCAAGCAGGACGCCAGCCCCATGGTGCTGTTCATCGGTCAGATTCCACGCGACCACCAACACCGCGAATCCTTCCAAGAGGTTAACTACCGACAGATGTTCGGCGAATTGGCCAAGGAAGTCATCGAAATCAACACGGTCGAGCGGGTTCCCGAACTCACGGTGCGCGCGCTCAATGCCGCGGTGTCCGGCGATCCCGGTCCGGTGGTTGTTGTGCTGCCCGAAGACATGCTGGTCGAACAGACCGACGCCCCGCTGAAATCGCGCACCACCCCCGCGCCGGTGCTGCCTGATGCGCACTCGGTGCAGGAAGCCCACCGCCTGCTGGGCGAGGCCGAAAAGCCGCTCATCATCCTGGGTTCCACCGGCTACGCGCCGGAGCTTGGCCCGCTTGTCACCGACTACTGCGGGCGCAACGGGATTGCGCTGGCGGCCGCACACAGGCGGATGCACCTGGTGGACAATTCATCGCCCGCCTACGCGGGCACCTTCGAGTTCGGCCGGTCAGTGCTGGAAAACAACGCTGACGAGGCGGATGTCATCTTCTTCCTCGGCTCCCGCCCTGATCCCAACACGGGGGAGGAATGGGAGAACTACCGTGGCGGCGCGGCCAATGGCCAGGCTGGGCCTGGCGTCATCCACGTGTACCCCGATCCGAACGTCATCGGCCGGTTCTTCCCCGCTCATGTTGGGACTGCCGCCAGCCCACTGGAGTTCATGCGCGCGCTGGTTGAACACGAGGGTGGTGCTTCGGCTGGTGCGGGTGGTTCGGCTGGTGCTGGTGGTTCGGGTGACGGTGGCGCGGCTGGCGGGGGAGCCGGAGATTCCGCGCTCGCCGATGCCCGCCGGGCCTGGCAGAAGAAGCTGCACGACGACTGGGCCGACTACATCGAGCGGAACCTGCAGACTTCCCTGGGTGGGCCGTTCATGCAGAAGTTCAACGCCCGGTTCGACGCGGAAACCATCATCACCAACGGCGCCGGGAATTACACGGCTTGGGTGCAGAAGAACCGCACCTACTCGACCTTCCCCTCGCACGTTGCTTCGCAGTCGGGGTCAATGGGCTACGGAATTCCGGCAGCGCTCGCAGCCGCCTTGGAGCACCGCGATCGGACAGTTGTGACATTCGCTGGTGACGGCTGCTTCATGATGAACGGCCAAGAGCTCGCCACGATGGCCGCCAACAACCTCGACGTGCTGGTGATCGTGGTCAACAATTCGCTCTACGGCACCATCCACATGCACCAAGAGCGCGAATACCCCGGCCGCCCCGTCTTCACCAGTCTGGACAACCCCGATTTCGCCGCACTCGGAGCGGCCTACGGGGCCCGCACCGCCAAGGTGAGCACACCGGAAGAGTTCGATGCGGCCCTTGCCGAGTTCGCCTCGGCCCCCGGTCTGCGGTTCATCGAAGTCGTAACGGAAGGCTACTGAGCGGCGGGGGCGTTCGCCCGGCGGTCGGTGGGCCCGTCCGCCCGGCGGGGGCGTCCAGCCCGTCCGCGGGGGGTCGCCCGGCGC
>NZ_KV786000.1:0-21353 GCF_001806795.1 Brevibacterium sp. HMSC22B09
ACGCTATTGAGTTGACAAAGAACAGACACCAAAACCTTTCAGCCCGCTGTTGCGAACCTTCCGGAGTTGTGATGTTCAGGCCGAGGTTTCAAACCGTTAATCTCAGGTTTCCCTGCGACCGGGCTTTTACTCTACCTTGCGGATTTTCAATCTGCAACTCGCTTCTGTGTGAAGCTTGCCACTCTGATCTTTCCGCTTGAGTGCGCTGCCTTCCTTGGACTGCCCAGCCAGCTGCCTGATTTGGCTTCTGACCTGCAGTTGGGCTTGCGCCCTCCCGTTTTGGCAACGAGGGATAACTTAATACACAAGAGGGAGCGGATGCAAATCCGCTCCCTCTTCCAGTCTGTGTGGACTCTGGCAGGTCAGTTATCGCGCACGATCACAGCACCGAGAGTGCGCTTGCCCCGGCGCAGCAGAGCAGCCGATCCCCCGTCAATCGGAAGGAGCTGCTGACCGGTGAGAGGCGCCTCGGCATCCGAGACCCGCTCGTTGTTGATGTAGGCGCCGCCTTCTTTCACGGCACGGCGAGCATCGCCCTTCGACTTGACGATTCCCGATCCTGCAAACGCGTCGGCAACGGAAAGCCCGGCCGTGATTGCGGCGCTGTCAACCTCGAGATTTGGCAGCGAAGCAAGAGCCGAGCCCAGCGTCGAGGGGTTGAGCTCGCTCAAGTCGCCGGTGCCGAAAAGCGCCGCCGCTGCAGCGAAGGCCTGATCGGATTCTTCCTTGCCGTGCACGAGCGTCGTGACGTCTTCAGCAAGCGTGCGCTGCACAAGACGCTTGTGAGGTTCAGCCTGGAACTGCTCGATGATGTCTTCGATTTCATCCAGCGGACGCAGAGAGAACACCCGGAGGTACCCCGGCGCATCGGCGTCTGCCGAATTGAGCCAGAACTGGCTGAAGGCGTACGGCGAGGTGAGTGTCGGATCCAGCCACACGGTGCCGGACTCTGTCTTGCCGAACTTGGTGCCGTCAGCCTTGGTGATCAGACGGGTCGACATTGCGTGCACCGACTTGCGCTCAACGCGGCGAATGAGGTCAACACCGCTGGTGAGATTGCCCCACTGGTCCGAACCGCCAGTCTGCAGCGTCACGCCGTAGCGGCGGTTGAGCTCCAGGTAGTCGTTGCCCTGCAGCAGCTGGTAGGCGAACTCTGTGAACGAAATTCCGTCCTCCGACTTCAGACGAGCGGCAACGGCTTCCTTGGCCAGCATGCGGTTGACGGAGAAGTGCTTGCCGACATCGCGCAGGAAGTCCAGCGCCGAAATGTCTTTGGTCCAGTCAAGGTTGTTGACCATGCGGGCCGCGTGCGGACCGTCGAAGTCGAGGAAGCGCTCAATCTGCGAGCGAATCTTCTCGACCCAGCCTTCGACGACTTCGCGGTCGTTCAGGGTGCGTTCGCCCGACATGCGCGGGTCGCCGATCAGACCGGTTGCACCGCCGACCAGCATGAGCGGATTGTGCCCGGCCATCTGCAGACGGCGAGCAACGAGCACCTGCACCAGGTTGCCCATGTGAATGCTGGGCGCGGTCGGGTCAAAGCCAACATAGAACGTCAGCGACCCGCCGTTGAGAGCTGCTCGAAGAGCATCTTCGTCGGTTGTCTGCGCGGCAATTGCGCGAGCCTGGAGGTCGCTGAGGACGTCTGTCACTTTTGGCCTTTCTGTTTCTGCTTTGTGGGAGCTTGGGCTCCACAGGGCATTCTACGTGCAGAGAAGCGGCCGCGTGCTGAAGGTGCACGCGGCCGCTGTGTCGAATTCGGTCAGCTCTGGGCGAACTCACTCAGACGACGCAGCTCGACTCGGGCGTTTTCCAGCTGAGTCTGCACTGCACTGCGAGCGGTTCCGCCCTTCGCATTGCGCGAATCGACAGAGCCCAGGGTGCTGAGCACTTCGCGCATCTGCGGAGTGAAGTGCTCGGAGATTTCGGCGTAGTCGTCATCGCTGAGATCCCACAGCTCAACACCGCGGTCTTCGGCTTTCTTCACGGCGGCGCCGGAAAGTTCGTGTGCCACGCGGAACGGCACACCTTCGCGGACCAGCCATTCGGCAATATCGGTTGCCAGCGCAAAACCACGCGGAGCCAGCTGCGCCATACGCTCAGTGTTGAACTCTGCCGTTGCGACCATGCCGGCGAAGGCGGGCAGCAGGAGCGTAAGGGTGTCGACCGCATCGAAGATCGGCTCCTTGTCTTCCTGCAGGTCGCGGTTGTACGCCAGCGGCTGAGCCTTGAGTGTGACCAGCAGGCTGGTCAGGTCGCCGATGAGCCGACCCGCCTTGCCGCGGGTCAGTTCGGCTACATCGGGGTTCTTCTTCTGCGGCATGATCGACGAGCCGGTCGAATAGTTGTCCGACAGCTTGATGAACGAGAACTCGTTGGTGTTCCAGATGATGATCTCTTCGGACAGACGTGAAAGATCCACTCCGATCATGGCGGTCACCCACGCGAACTCGGCGAAGATGTCACGGCTGGCGGTGCCGTCGATCGAGTTCTCCGTCGAGGTGGGGAAACCGAGTTCTTCTGCCACGGCCTGCGGGTCAAGCCCGAGTGACGAACCAGCCAGAGCACCAGAACCGTAGGCCGACACCGCGGCCCGCTTGTCAAGGTCCTTAAGCCGTTCGACATCGCGCATGAGAGGCCACGCGTGGGCCAGCAGGTGGTGGGCCAGAAGAACCGGCTGAGCGTGCTGCAGGTGCGTACGGCCCGGCATGGGAGCATCCGGGTGGGCTGCCGCCTGAGCAATGAGTGCCTCGACAACAGCGAGCACCTGCTGGGCAATGACGCGCGAAGAATCACGGACGTACATCCGCCCCATCGTGGCGATCTGGTCGTTGCGGCTGCGACCGGCGCGCAGCTTGCCGCCGAGCTCGGTTCCGGCGATCTCGAGCAGACCGCGTTCGAGTGCCGAGTGAACATCCTCATCAGATTCAACGGGAGTGAACTCCCCCGATTCGACCCTGCGGCCGAGTTCGTCGAGAGCCTTGAGCATCCCCTCAAGCTCGGCTTCGTCAAGCAGACCGGCCCGGTGCAGAACGCGAGCGTGAGCACGCGAACCGGCCAGGTCGTACTGGGCCAGACGCCAGTCGAAGTGGGTCGACTTTGAGAGCTTTGCCAAGTCGTCGGCGGGGCCGGAGCCGAACCGTCCGCCCCACAGGCTTACACGTTCTGTCACGTCACAATCCTTTCTGCACACCGTGCGATTTCGCCGCGGCCCGGCCCGTCGAGTCCCTTCAAACCGACCGGGCCGCGGAGAAAGTTCATCATGCCTGCTTCTGCACCCGCTGGTTGCGGTCGCTGGCTACACGGGCCGACAGACCGTAGATGTCGATGAAGCCGCGGGCAGCCGACTGGTCGAAGGTCTGGCCCTCGTCATAGGTGGCCAGACCGAAGTCGTACAGCGAGTTCGGGGACTTACGTCCGGTCACAACCGCACGACCTCCGTGCAGGGTCATGCGGATGTCGCCGTTGACGTGCTTCTGCGTGTCAAGGATGAACGCGTCGAGCGAGCCCTTGAGTTCCGAGAACCACTGGCCGTCGTAGACGAGTTCGGTCCAGCGCTGCTCAACCGAGCGCTTGAAGCGCAGCTGTTCGCGCTCAAGCGTGATGCGCTCGAGTTCACGGTGAGCTTCGATGAGCGTGATCGCACCGGGAGCCTCGTAGATTTCACGGCTCTTGATGCCGACCAGGCGGTCTTCCACGATGTCGATCCGGCCGATGCCGTGCTGACCGGCGCGGTGGTTGAGCTTTTCGATCGCCTGCAGCGGGGTCACTGCCTCGCCGTCAATCGCAACCGGAATGCCGTTTTCGAAGGTGATGACAACTTCGTCGGGAGCCGGCGGGAAAGCAGGGTCGTCGGTGTAGTCGTAGACGTCCTTGGTGGGACCGTTCCAGATGTCTTCGAGGAAGCCGGTCTCGATTGCACGTCCCCACACGTTCTGGTCGATGGAGAACGGGTTCGACTTCGTTGTGATGATCGGCAGGTCGTTCTTCTCTGCGTATTCGATTGCCGCTTCGCGCGTCAGGGCGAGGTCACGAACCGGGGCGATGCAGTCGAGATCCGGAGCCAGGGTCGTGATGGCGACTTCGAAGCGCACCTGGTCGTTGCCCTTGCCGGTACAGCCGTGGGCAACCGTGCCCGCACCGAACTCACGAGCGGCGGCCACGAGGTGCTTAGAGATGAGGGGGCGCGACAGAGCCGAAACATTCGGGTAGGCGTCCATGTACATGGTGTTCGCCTGCAGACCCGGCATGCAGTATTCCTCGGCGAATTCGTCGCGGGCGTCTGCAACATAGGCTTCGACCGCACCGCAGTCGAGGGCACGCTGGCGAATGGTTTCGAGGTCTTCTCCGCCCTGGCCTACATCGACGGCCATTGCGACGACTTCCTTGCCGGTGGCTTCCTGAATCCATCCGATGGCGACCGAGGTATCAAGGCCGCCGGAGTATGCGAGAACAATGCGATCAGTCATTGTGTCTCCTTTCCTTCTGGTGTCTGAGTTCTGAGTGTCTGTGGTTAAACGCTGTCTGGTTAAACGCTGTCTGCGGCGAGGTCGAGCAGGAAGCGGGCTACTTCGTCTCCCCCGTCGGGTTTGCGGGCGATGACCATGACGGTGTCGTCACCGGCGATAGTGCCCAGCACTGTCGGCAGGGACGAACGGTCAAGCGCGCTGGCCAGGTACTGGGCCGCACCGGCCGGAGTGCGCAGCAGGACGAGGTTGCCGGAGGCTTCCGCTGATACAAGCAGCTCTTCGAGGAGCCTCTGGAGCTTCGCGTCGATGAGTTCGCCTCCCACGCCCTGTTCCAGTGAGCGGTCTCCGCCTTCGCCCGGAACTGCGTAGACCGAACCGGCGCTCGTGCGGACCTTGACTGCTCCGAGCTCCACCAGGTCGCGCGACAGCGTGGCCTGAGTGACGAGGATGCCCGCATCGGCGAGCCTGCCGGCCAGCTCCGACTGCGAGCGCACCCGGTGTCTGCGGATGATGTCTGCGATGTGTGAGTGGCGGGCGGTCTTTGTGCTGGGAACGGACGCGTTCTGCTGAGGTGCTGTCATGAGCGTCCCACCAGCCAAGCGAGAAGTGCCTTCTGGGCGTGCAGCCTGTTCTCCGCCTCGTCAAAGACGACAGAGGCGGGACCGTCGATGACCTCAGCATCCACCTCGTGCCCGCGGTATGCAGGCAGGCAGTGCATGAAGATGGGGTTCCGACCGAGGTCCATGAGCTCCTGGGTGACCCGGTAGGGCACGAACGGCGAATCTTCGCCAGAACGGCCGTCGTCTTCCTGTCCCATGGAAATCCAGGTGTCAGTCACAAGGACATCGGCGCTGCGTGCGGCTTCAGCAGGGTCTTCCGTGACAAGCACCGAGCTGCCGGTCGTTTCTCCCAGAGCGCGCGCTTCGTCCACAACGTGGGCGGCGGGCTGAGCAGAGGCGGGAGCGGCAATCGCAACGTCCATACCGGCGTTCGCGCAGGCCAGCAGATAAGAGTGCGCCATGTTGTTCGCACCATCGCCGAAGTAGGCGAGCTTCAGCCCGGCAAGACCATTGCCTTCGCCCGTACCGCGGTGTTCGCGGATGGTCAGCAGGTCAGCCAGCAGCTGGCACGGATGGTAGTCGTCCGACAGGGAGTTGATGACCGGCACACTCGAGTGAGCGGCCATCTCCTCCAGACCGGCGTGGTCGAAGGTGCGCCACACAATAGCCGACACCATGCGAGAGAAGACGCGCGCCGAATCGGCAATCGACTCTTTGTGCCCCATTTGGGACTCACCGGGGTTGATGATGAGCGGATTGCCGCCGAGCGCGGCGATGCCGGTCGCGAAGGACACGCGGGTGCGGGTCGACGTTTTGTCGAACACAACGGCAACCGTCTGCGGCCCCTCCAGTGGGCGGAAAGCGTAGGGCTCGGCTTTCATCCGCTGGGCAAGGTCGAGGACTTCACCCAGCTCGCTGGGCGTGAGGTCCGTGTCTTTGAGGAAATGTCGGGTCATGCGCTCTGTCCTCCTTCCTTGAGGATATCGGGCACAGCAGAAAGAAAAGCGCGGATCTCATCGGAGGTGATGATGAGCGGCGGTGCCAGGCGGATGCGGCTGGGAGCTACTGCGTTGACGAGGAAACCGGCCTTGAGTGCGGCCGAGGTGAAGTCCTTGGCTGAGACCGGTGCGATGTCAAAGGACAGCAGCAGTCCGGCACCGCGAACATCGTTGACGCCGGGAATCGCTTCGAGGCCGTCGTGCAGAAGCTGGCCGGCCTCACGCACGTGCTCAAGCACGGCGTCGGACTCGATGACGTCAAGGACAGCATTGGCCGCCGCACACGCGATGGGGTTGCCGCCGAAGGTTGTGCCGTGCTGGCCGGCCGTAAGGAGCTTCGAAGTTTCTTCGCCAAAGGTCACGAGTGCGCCGATCGGAAGTCCCCCGCCCAGGCCCTTGGCCAGGGTCATGGCATCGGGCCGCACGCCCTCGCCGATTTCCGGGTGCTGGAAGGCGTACCAGCTGCCGGTCCGGCCGACACCGGTCTGCACTTCGTCGAAGATGAGCAGCGCACCGACTTCGTCTGCGATTTCACGGGCCGCAGCCAGGTAGCCGGCAGGGTGCGGGCGCACACCGGCCTCACCCTGGATGGGCTCGATGATGATGGCCGAGGTGTTCTCGTCTGCCGCATCTTTGAGCGCCTGGGCGTCGCCGAAGGGCACCTGCTGGGCGCCGGGAACCAGCGGGGCGAAGGGTTCGCGGTAGTCCTTCTTCGCCGTCAGCGACAGCGCACCCATGGTGCGGCCGTGAAAAGCGCCGTCAACCGCGATGATCCCGGTGCGGCCGGGCTTAGCACGGCGGGCGAGTTTGACTGCAGCTTCGTTCGCTTCGCTGCCGGAGTTGCACAGAAAAACCTTCGAACCTGCCGGAGCCTGTGCCGTGCTGAGTACGCGCTGAGCCAAGCGGATCTGCTGATCCGAGGTGTAGAAGTTTGAGATCTGCCCCAGTTCGGCCGTCTGCTTGCTGACGGCTTCGACGATTGCCGGGTGGGCGTGCCCCAGGCTGTTGACGGCGATTCCGCCGAGAAAGTCGACATAGCGCTTGCCGTCGGAGTCCTCGACAACCGCTCCTTTGCCCTTGGCGAGTTTCTTCTGCGGGTCGCCGTACACCGGCAGCAGGCTGCCGCGGTATTCATCAAGCCATTCAGTCATTTGTCCCTCCCTTGGCGGGTTTGACGTCTGCAATGAGCGTGCCGATTCCCAGGTCGGTGAAGACCTCTAGAAGAACCGAGTGCGCGGTGCGGCCGTCGACAACGTGCACCTGTTTGACCCCGGCATCCACCGCATCGAGTGCGGCGGTCATCTTCGGGATCATGCCGGAATCCAGCTTCGGCAGCAGTTCGCGCAGTTCAGCCGGTGTGATTTCGCTGATGAGGCTGTCCGTGTCGGGCCAGTCGGCGTACAGGCCGGGAACGTCGGTGAGCATGATGAACTTGTCCGCCTGCATTTCGCGGGCAATCGCCGCTGCCGCGAGGTCCGCGTTGATGTTGAGCGGATTGTCACCGCTCGTGCCGAGTTCCGCGGCGATTGAGCACACCACGGGCACGCGCCCGGAGTCCAGAAGATCGTGCAGCAGCTGCGTATTGACAGAGGTGATGTTGCCGACCCGACCGAGGCTTGTGAGCTCACCATCCACCTCGACAGAGGCCGGCGTGGCCAGCAGGAGGTCGCCGTCCTCACCCGACAGGCCGACAGCGGCCGAACCATGTTCGTTGATGCGCGACACGATGCTGCGGTTCACCTGGCCGGAAAGCACCATGCGGATGACGTCAATGGCCTCTTCAGAGGTCACGCGCTGGCCGGCAACGAATTCGCTTTCAATGCCCAAACGGTCGAGCATCGTGCTGATCTGCGGCCCGCCGCCGTGCACGACAATCGGACGGATTCCGGCAAAGCGCAGGAACGAAATATCGTCCGCGAAGGTCTGCTGCAGCTCCGGCGAGATCATCGCGTTGCCGCCGTATTTGATGACGATCGTCGCCCCGGAGAACGTCTTGATCCACGGCAGGGCCTCTGTGAGGATTTCGGCTTTGGCCTGCGCTTTGATCAGCCGCTGGGCGGGTGAGAGTTTGTCGGTCATGATGCTGCTGAGCTGTTCTCGGTCACGTATTCGTGGGTCAGGTCGTTGGTGAAGATCGTCGCTTCGGCCTGGCCGCTGTTGAGGTTGATCTCAATGGTGATCGTGCGGCCGAACTTCACCTTTGCGGCATCTTCGTGCGGTGCGGTCGCCCGACACACCTGAACGCCGTTGAAGCTGACGTCAAGGTTTTCGGGGTCGAACTTCGCATCCGCTGTGCCGACCTGTGCGAGAACGCGACCCCAGTTGGGATCTTCTCCTGCAAGCGCGGTCTTCACGAGGTTGGAACGAGAAACGGCGCGGCCGACTTCAACGGCATCGTCTTCGCTCACAGCGCCCGTGACGGTGATTTCGACATCGTGGGCAGCGCCTTCGGCATCCGCCATGAGCTGGCGGGCAAGGTCGGTGCACACCTCGGTCAGCAGGGCCGTGAATTCAGCTTCGTCCGCTTCTGCGCCAGCACCGGACGACAGCAGCGCGACGGTGTCGTTTGTCGACTGGCAGCCGTCGGAGTCCAGGCGGTCGAAGCTTTTCGCCGTTGCGCTGCGCAGTGCCCGGTCGAGCTGTTCGGGGCTGAGTTTGGCGTCGGTTGTGATGACGACGATCATCGTGGCCAGTGAGGGTGCGAGCATGCCGGCGCCCTTGGCCATGGCACCGATCGTGTAGCCGGTGCCTTCTGCGAGCGCTTCCTTGGAAACGGAGTCGGTTGTGAGGATGGCCTCTGCGGCGTCGGATCCTCCCTCGGCGGAGGCTGATTCGACCAGCCCGGGGACTCCTTCAACCAGCCGCGAACGGAAGTCCTCTCCCCCGGTTCCGATCAGCCCGGTGGAGCACACGAGAACATCGTCAGCGTCGCAGCCGACGGCGTCAGCGACAGCGTGGGCGGTCAGCTTCGTCGTTTCGAACCCGAAGTCGCCGGTGAAGCAGTTGGCACAGCCGGAGTTGATGATAGCCGCGCGGACCTGACCATCGCTCGTGCGCGGCTGCGACCACTTCACGGGGTTCGCTTTGCACTTGTTGGAGGTGTAGACGACGGCGGCGTTCATGCTGGGGCCGTCGTTGATGATGACGGCGAAGTCCTTTTTGCCGGTGGGCTTGATGCCGACGCTGGTTCCGGCGGCGCGGAAGCCCGGTACTGCTGTCACGCTCACGGTGCGACTCCTTCGTGTGGCAGGTGTGCTGTTTCTTCGAGTCCAAGTGCGATGTGTGCCGACTGCACGGCTTGGCCTGCGGTTCCGCGGACGAGGTTGTCGATTGCCGCGCAGACGGTGACGGTCTGGGTGCGGGCGTCCAGTGCCCACTGCAGGTGGGCTTGGTTCGATCCCGCGGTCGCCGATGTATTCGGCCACTGTCCCTGTGGCAGCACGGTGACGAAGGGTTCAGAATCATAGGCCGAGGCGAAGGCCGCGCTGATCTTCTCCTGCGTCTGGGCGATGTCGATTCCGGGCGCAAGAGGTGCCGAGACGGTTGCGAGGATCCCGCGGGACATCGGCACGAGGGTCGGGGTGAAGGTGATGCGGGCGGTGCCGGCCAGTGGGTCTTCACCCGATGCCAGAGCCAGGTTCTGTTCGATCTCGGGGATGTGGCGGTGCGTGCCGCCGACCGCGTAGGGGCTGGCGCCTCCGAGGATTTCGGACGCCAGCAGGTGCGGTTTGAGGGCTTTTCCGGCGCCGGATACGCCGTTGGCCAAAACGGCGGTCAGCCGCGTGTGGTCGATGAGGCCTGCGTGCACGAGCGGCTGCACGCCGAGGGTGACTGCTGTGACATTGCAGCCGGGGACGGCAATGCGCGCAGCTCCTGTCAGCTGTGTCCGCTGCGTTGTGTGCTGTGCCGAGCCCAGGTCTGCCAGCATGAGCTCGGGCAGACCATAAGTCCAGGTACCGGGGTGTTCTGAGCCGTAGTAGCTCTTCCACGCTTCCGGGTCGATGAGCCGATGGTCGGCGGCGAGGTCGATGATGAGGGTCTCGGGGCTGAGCTCTTCGAGTTCGGCCGCAATAGCACCTGACTGACCGTGCGGCAGCGCCAGGAACACGACATCGTGACCGGCGAGGGTGGCCGCCGATGAATCCGCGATCGTCATGTCGGAATAGGCGCGCAGGTGCGGCTGTTCTTCCCCCAGGAGACGACCGACTGTGGAATGCCCGCAGACTGTCGTCACTGTGAAATTCGGGTTGCCGGCCAGCAGGCGGAGGACTTCCCCGCCCGCGTATCCCGTGGCTCCCGATACCGCAACTGTATAAACCATATGCATAAGCATACATGGGCCAGATAAATTATTCATACACGGTCCTGCTGTTGCCGCATTTCAAGGAGGAACATGTACGCAGTCCAGGCAGTCCGACAGGGCGGACCCGAAGTTCTCGAGTACACCGAAGTCGAAACACCCACGCCCGGCCCCGGTGAAGTCCTCGTCGACGTCAAAGCGGCCGGTGTGAACTTCATCGACACCTACCGACGCGGCGGCATGTACCCCATGCCGTTCCCCCACATTGTCGGCGTTGAGGGCTCCGGAGTCGTTGCCGAACTCGGCGAGGGCGTCGAAGGAGTGGAAATCGGCCAGCGCGTGGCCTGGACGGACGTCCACGGCTCCTACGCTCAGAAGATCGTCGTCAAAGCCGAAGAACTGCTGCCCCTGCCCGACGGCGTGGACTTCGAAACCGCTGCCGCTGTGCCCCTGCAGGGGCTGACGGCGCAGTACCTGGTGACGGACTCCCACGCAATCAAGCCCGGCCAAACGGCTCTCGTCCACGCTGCCGCCGGCGGTGTCGGCCTGCTTCTGACCCAGTTCATCAAGCACCTGGGCGGTAAGGTCATCGGCACGGTGTCCACGGAGGAAAAGGCTGAGCTTGCCCGTGCGGCCGGTGCTGATCATGTCTTCCTCTACGGCGACGGCGTCGACATCCGCGAAGAGGTCATGGCCTTCACCGACGGCACGGGCGTTGACGTTGCCTACGACGGAGTCGGCAAAGACACCTTCGATGCCTCGCTGGCCTCCATTCGCCCGCGCGGCTCCATGGTGCTCTTCGGTGCGGCTTCCGGCGCTGTTCCGCCGTTCGACATTCAGCGACTGAACTCCAGCGGCGGAATCTTCTTGTCCCGTCCTTCCACGCAGTGGTTCATCGACTCCCCCGAAGAACTCCAGAAGCGCGCAAAGCAGCTCTTTGCCGGACTCGACGAAGGATGGCTGAAGTTCCGCGTCGGACAGACCTTCCCACTCGAGCAGGCACGCCAGGCCCACGAAGCTCTCGAGGGCCGCGCCACCACCGGCAAGGTGGTGCTGACGGTCTGACCCCAGCCGAAAATCACGAGGCGGAGCTCACCAGAATTGGTGAGCTCCGCCTCGTACTTTGTGAGGGGTGGGTCAGTCCATGCGGACGGCCAGCCGACGGAAATCCTCAGCGAGACCGGTGGCAGCGGTCTTCGCGAGTGACTCAGGTGTGTCGAGGCCAGCGCGCACGAAACGGCCGGAGTAGGCGTCGAGATCGCCAGAGGCGAGCGCGAGCGCCAAAGCCACAACGTCTTCCGGATCAGTCCAGTCGGAGCTGCCCCGCCAGTCGTGCATCGCCATCGAGCCGGTCATGTCGGATTCGATGACGCCGGGGGCCATTTCGAAGATCCGCAGACCCTTGTCATAGCCGTAGACGTGCACGGAATCAGCCAGGCGGAACAGGGCCGCTTTCGATGCCGAGTAGGCCGCATAGGCGGGTGTGCCCTGGGCACCGGAACCCGAATTGAGATCGATGATCCGGCACGCTTCGCCCGTTGCCTCTGCCGTTTCCAGCAGACGCTTGGCGAAGGCTTGGACCATGAGGAACGGCCCGCGGATGTTCGTATCGAGCGTGCGCATGAGCTGCTCTGCGGGAACATCCCACACGGGGCCTTCCGGGCTTTCGACCACGCCGGCGTTGTTGATGACCGTCGTGACTGGCTCTCCCAGCTGCTGTTCGATATCCGCGGTGCGCTGTGCAAGAGCCTCAACCGATTCGGGTTCTGCTGCTTGGAGTTCCGCACCGATGACGCGGGTGCCGCGAGCCTGTGCAATCTGCTGGGCTGCGGCAGCCGCGCGGGCTTCGTCGGTTGCCGTGAGGATGACGTTCCATCCGGCGGCTGCGAAGCCATCAGCCAAGTGTCGGCCGATGCCCCGCGAACCACCGGTGATGAGGACGGTGCTCATGATTACCCGCTCACGCCCCGTCGCCAGTGCGGGCCACAGCGCCGTACGCCTTTTCGACGGCGGCGGTTGCGGCTTCGCGCAAGGCTGAGGCTTCATCGCTTGTCATGGTGCGGTCGGCAGCGCGGAAGGTCATGCGGAACGCAAGCGACTTCTTGCCTTCGCCCACCTGTTCGCCGCGGTACTCGTCGAACAGTTCGAGCTCTTCGAGGTCGCCGCCGATGGCTTCGCGCATGGTGCTCACGAGGTCGCCGATAGCAATGCTGTCATCCACGATGAGCGCCACGTCCTGCCTGGACACCGGGTAGGTCGACAGAGCGCCCGCCCAGCGGCGTTCCGCCGGAGCGTCAAGCACTGAGTCGAGGACGACTTCGAATGCGACCGTGCGGGCCGGCAGACCCAGGGTTTCGACAACCTTGGGGTGCAGTTCGCCGGCGTGGCCGAACAGTGTGCCATCTGCTAGGCGGAACTCGGCGCAGCGGCCCGGGTGGAACGGTGCGCGGTCAGAGGCCGCGGGTGTGACGCTCTGGCCCAGCGCCACGGCGATCCGCTTGACGATTTCAATGGCGTCCATGGCTTCGGCCTTGCGGCCCTTGCCCCACACGCCTTCGAGCTCCCAGTTTCCGGATACGATGCCCGCCGCGTGCAGAGGCTGGTGCGGAACGGCATCGAAGATCGCTGCGCGTTCTTCTTCCGTGGGGTGGTAGCCGGGTGCGAAGGTTTCGCTGGCCGGCAGCTGTGCGGTTTCAGGCTGGGTGACCAGACCGATTTCGAACAGTGCCGTGTCCTTGAAGCCGCGTCCCTGGTTGCGCAGCTGCGCGTCGACGAGTGTCGGCAGCAGCTCGGTGCGCAGCAGCGGCTGGTCGTCGCTGAGCGGGTTGGCCAGGCGCAGGTTGTTCCGTCGCGGATCGTCTTCCGGGATCCGGAAGGCGTCGTGACGGGCCTCCGATGTAAAGGGGTAGGTCAGCACTTCCGTCAGACCGAGATCGGCCAGCAGGTTCGACACTGTGCGGCGCGATGCCTGGCGGCGTGTGAGCCCCTCACCGCCGGGTGCCTGCGGGACGATCGACGGGATCTGGTCGTAGCCGTTGACACGCGCGATTTCCTCGATGAAGTCTTCCGCGTCGGTCAGATCCGGGCGCCACGACGGCGCTGTCACGCGGTAGTCATCACCGCTGTCTTCGACTTCACAGCCGATGGCACGCAGGGCGCCGGTCATCTGGTCATCCGTGTAGTCGACGCCCACGACTTCTGCCGGGCGGGTCTTCGGCAGGATCACCTCACGAGGTGCCGGAAGGCTGCCTGCGATTGTTGCGGTTGCGTCTGCCTGGCCTCCTGCCAGCTGGGTGAGCAGCTGGGCGGTGCGGGCAACTGCGGCAGGGCCCAGGGCCGGGTCGACGCCGCGTTCGAAGCGCTTGGCGGCTTCGCTCGGCAGACGGTGCCTGCGGGCTGTGCGGGCAATCGACACGGGGTCCCAGTGGGCGCCTTCGATGAGGACGTCGACGGTGGTGTCGCTGACTTCGGAGTCAGCTCCACCCATGACGCCTGCCAGACCGAGCAGCTGCTCAGTGCCGTCTGCGCTCACACCGGTGACGAGCACGTCTTCGGGGTGAATGCTCCGTTCGGCGTCGTCGAGAGTGGTGAGCTTGTCGCCCTTTCGGCCGCGTCGCACAACGATCTTGTCACCCACGTGAGCGAGGTCGTAGGCGTGCAGCGGCTGCCCGAGTTCGAGCATGACGTAGTTGGTGATGTCCACGACGAGCGAAATGGGGCGCATGCCGGCTTCCAGCAGTCGCTTCGACATCCAGAACGGCGTCTGTGCGGTCGGGTCGATGCCGCGAACGCGCAGCGCGGTGAAGCGGGTGCAGCCGTCGTTGCCGTGGATGGGAGCGTCGTCGGTCAGTTCGACCGGGTGCCCCTCACCGGCAACCACAGGGGCGACTGCGTCGGCGGGGTCTGCGTAGTTCTGCTCTTTCAGGAGAGCGTATTCACGGCCGATGCCGCGCATCGACATCTGGTATCCGCGGTCGGGCGTGATGTTGACGTCGAGGACTTCGTGGTTCAGGCCCAGCAGTTCCGTGGCGTCCTGGCCGGGGGTGAGATCGGCAAAGCCCCAGTCGGTGAGCACGATGATGCCATCGTGGTCTTCGCCCAGTCCCAGTTCCCGGGCCGAGCAGATCATGCCGTCGGAGATGTGGCCGTAGGTTTTGCGTGCCGCAATAGCAAAGTCACCGGGCAGAACAGCACCGGGAAGCGCTGCGACGACGTAGTCGCCAACACCGAAGTTGTGCGCTCCGCACACAATGCCCTGCGGTTCATCGGCACCGACGTCAACGGTGCACCAGTTGATGGTCTTGCCGTTGGAGTGCTTTTCCGGTTCGCAGGTCAGGACTTTGCCTACGACAAGCGGACCTGTGACGGCCGGGCCGATGTAGTCTTCTTCTTCCAGGCCGATGCCGGCGAGTTCGGCAGCGAGTTCGTGAGCGTCGAGGTTCTGCGGCAGGTCGACGTACTCGGCCAGCCATTCCAAGGGTACGAGCATCAGTTCATCACTCCGAAAGCCTTCGAGAAGCGGATATCGCCTTCCACCATGTCGTGCATGTCGTTGATTCCCTCGCCCAGCATGAGCGTGCGTTCGATTCCCATGCCGAAGGCGAAGCCCTGGTAGACGTCCGGGTCGATGCCGGATGCGCGCAGGACGTTGGGGTGGACCATGCCGCAGCCGCCCCATTCGATCCAACCGGGGCCGCCCTTCTTCTGTGGGAACCAGAAGTCGATTTCGGCACTCGGCTCAGTGAACGGGAAGAAGCTGGGACGCAGGCGCGTGTACGCTTCCGGACCGAACATGGCCCGGGCGAAAGCATCGAGCGTGCCCTTGAGGTGAGCCATTGTGAGGCCCTTGTCGATTGCGATGCCCTCAACCTGGTGGAACACCGGGGTGTGGGTCGCATCGAGTTCGTCCGTGCGGAAGGTCTTGCCGGGACAGACCACGTAGAGCGGCACACCGCGGCTCAGCAGCGAGCGCGACTGGACCGGCGAGGTGTGGGTGCGCATGACCAGGTGGGCCGATGCGGGTTCGACGAAGAACGTGTCCTGCATCTGACGTGCCGGGTGGTCAGGGCCGAAGTTGAGCGAATCGAAGTTGAGCCATTCGTGTTCAATTTCGGGGCCTTCTGCAACTTCCCAGCCGTGGCCGACGAAGTGATCGGCGATCTTCTCCTGCAGCAGCTGCAGGGGGTGGCGGGCACCGGCCGGACGGCGGGTGGAAGGGCCGGTGACGTCAATGGCCTCGGCTACCAGCACGCGTGCGTCACGCTCGGCTTCAAGTTCTTCCTGGCGGGCCTTAAAAGCCTGGGCAATCCGTCCGCGCGATGAGCCGACGAGCTTTCCGGCTTGGGCCTTCTGGGACTTGTCGAGTTTTCCGATTTCGCGGTTGGCGAGGGCCAGCGGGGCTTTATCACCCATGTGCGCAATGCGAACTGTCTTGAGTTCGTCGAGGTCGCCGGCGGCGGCAAAGGCCGCGAGAGCGTCCTCCATTGCAGCGGTGACGGCAGCCTCATCAAGCGGGTCGATGACGGACATCTGCCTTCTTTCTCAGATGGTTGGACAACGTTCTGCAGTCTAGCGAACCGTCAGATCATCCGGACGTGCTTGGCGGATTCGTAGACGGCAATCGCGGCGGCGGTGGCCAGATTGAGGCTTTCAGCTTTTCCGTAGATGGGGATGGCCACGGCCGCGTCAGCCTGGGCGCGGTCGGCTTCGGGCAGTCCCCACGCTTCGTTGCCGAACACCCACGCGGTCGGGCGGGCCAGGTCGAGGCCGGTGTCCCACGGAACGTGGAGGTCGTGGGCCGGCGGGTGACCGTCTGCGGCGAGGATCTGCAGTCCGCGGGCGCGTGCCAGTTCGGTGACTTCCGGCAGTCCTACGCCGGTGACGACGGGCACGTGGAAGATCGATCCGGCTGTTGAGCGGACGGCCTTCGGGTTGTAGACGTCAACACTCGAGGAGGTGATGATAACGCCGTCGGCACCGGCGGCATCCGCTGCGCGCAGGACGGTTCCCGCGTTGCCCGGATCGCGCACCTGGCTGAGCACGACGATGAGCTTGGCCTCTTTCGTCACAACCGATGTCAGGTCGACGTCGAGCTGTTCGACGACGGCGATCATGCCCTGGCTGTTGACGGTGTCGGTGACCGATGCGAGGGCTTCAGGAGCGGTCTGCTTGATCTTGATGCCGGCATCCCGAGCGGCCTCGAGAATGTCGGGATTGCGCTCGGCCGCTTCGACGGTTGACCATACGTCGAGCACCGCACCGGTCCCCCGAGGAGCCACTTCCCCGGGTTCCACGTGCAGCGTCACAGCTTTGGGTCGGTTCTCGGCCTGGTGGCGCAGGGCTTCGCGGATGCCCTGGGGGCCTTCCACGAGGAACCTGCCGGACTTATTGCGGCCCTGTTTGCGGTCGAGCTTCGCGGCTTCGCGCAGTCGGCGGGATTTCGGGGACGTCACTTCCGGGCCGTACAGGCCGGGGTGGATGTCGCGTTCCATAACCTCACTCAGTTCTTGTTTTGGGGGTGCGCAGCCGGAGCTGTCGGAAAACGAAAACGCGGGGGCCAACAGCCCCCGCGTTTTCACAGCTGCACTCAGGCAGCCGGCGTCTTCGGCGCGTTCACGTCAGCCGGAAGTGCGTTCTTGGCGACTTCCACGAGCTTGGTGAACACAGCTGCGTCGTTGACGGCCAGTTCGGCCAGCATACGACGGTCAACCTCGACACCAGCAGCCTTGAGGCCCTGGATGAAGCGGTTGTAGGTCATGCCGTTGGCGCGGGCACCAGCGTTGATGCGCTGGATCCAGAGGCGACGGAAGTCGCCCTTGCGCTTGCGGCGGTCGCGGTAGTTGTATACCAGCGAGTGGATGACCTGTTCTTTGGCCTTGCGGTACAGGCGCGAACGCTGTCCGCGGTAGCCGCTCGCCCGGTCGAGGATGACCCGGCGCTTCTTGTGGGCGTTGACAGCCCTCTTGACACGTGCCACGTGTACTCCTTCAGATGAATGTCACAGCGGTAAGGCTGTGGTGCGCTTTGGTCAGGCCTTGCCCAGCAGCTTGCGGGCCTTAGCGGCGTCGCCGCCGGTCATGACTTTGTCGGTTCCGCTGATGCGGCGCTTGCGGCGCGAGCTCTTGACTTCGGCGAGGTGGCGGTTGCCGACACCTTCGCGCATGAGCTTGCCGCTGCCGGTGACGCGGATGCGCTTCTTAGTACCGCTGTGGGTCTTCTGCTTCGGCATTGTGCCGTTCTCCTTCAGTCGGCCCTCGGGAACCTGCCCCGAGGGTGGTGGCTCAGGGGCGCTGAGCGCTCCTGAGCCGATGTCAGTTCTGCTTGCGCTGCTCGGCCTTAGCCTGAGCCGCGCGGTCGCGACGCGACTTCACTTCGGTGTACGTGCCCTTAGCACCCGCGGTCTCCCGGCGCGATTCCGCGCGGGCGTCTGACTTCGAACGCGTCGGTGCGAGCACCATGACCATGTTTCGTCCGTCAAGCCGGGGCGAGGATTCAACGGTGCCGTATTCGACAACCTCCTCGGCCAGCTTCTCGAGCAGTCGCATACCCAGTTCAGGGCGGGACTGTTCGCGTCCGCGGAACATGATCATGACCTTGACCTTGTCGCCGCCGTTGAGGAAGCGAACGACGTGGCCTTTCTTGGTTTCGTAGTCGTGGTCGTCGATCTTGAGTCGGAACCGGATTTCCTTCAGGGCAGTGTTGGCCTGATTCTTCCGTGCTTCGCGTGCCTTCTGGGCAGTTTCGTACTTGAACTTGCCGTAGTCCATGAGTTTGACCACCGGAGGCTTCGCCTTGGGCGCAACCTCGACGAGGTCAAGATCGGCTTCGCGTGCCAGGTCGAGTGCCTTGCGAATGGCGACGATCCCAACCTGTTCTCCGTTGGGTCCGACCAGACGGACCTCAGGTACTCGAATCCGATCGTTGATGCGCGGCTCGCTGATGTGCATGCTCCTTAACTCAGATGGTGATCACGGTGTTCGCGGGGAACAGAAAAAGCTCCCTTTGAACACGCAAAGGGAGCTTGAAACGCTGCCGGTGAAACAATGTTCACCTCAGTGCCCAACAGCGGAACACCGAGCTTTGCAGCCCGTCATTTCCAGCTGTTATCGCTGACCCGATTGCCTGTGGCAATCCAGGTGGGAGTCAATCTCCACTTTGCACGCCCTCCAGCTTACACGATGCACAGGGATTTTTCACACTCAAGTGTGGGAAGCTTGGAGTCATGACTGAAAACCGCCACTCTTTTTCCGATGACCACACTGCTGAAGACCACGCGCACGCAGAGCAGCAGGCGCTGCGCGACATCGCCGAAGTTCCGGCAGTCGAGGTCATTTCATCCGCGGCCATTCACCTCATGAGCGCCGCCGCCGTGAAGTGCGGTCTGGCCGAAGACACCGAAGAGTCCCTGGGCAAAGACCTGCAGGACCTCGATGAGGCGCGCAAACTCATCAACGCACTGGCAGGCCTGGTCACCTCGTCCGCAGTAGACCTGGGAGACCAGCACGCCCGCCCCCTGCGCGACGGCCTGCGCAGCCTGCAGCTGGCCTTCCGCGAAGCCTCCCCCTTCCCAGACGCACCCGGATCGGGGCCCGGCGAAAAGTACACCGGCCCCGTCTCCTGACCCTCCCTCCCGGCGAGGTAAGGCAGGGCGCCGGCGGCGCCTCGGGAGCTTCGGAACAGCACTTCAGTAACTTAGGTCTACCTTTCTTGAATGATTCCAGAAAAGACCTACGGTTGAAGCATGACCACGAGTGCTGCTGACACGATCAAGGCCGCCGGACTGCGCGTCACTGCGCCCCGCCTGGCGGTCTACGACGTGTTGGAGCACGATCACACCCACCTCGACGCCGACCAGGTTTTCCGCGCCGTGCGCGAAAAGCTCGGCACGGTGTCAGTGCAGACGGTGTACGACGTGCTCGGCGCGTTCGCGCGCACACAGCTTGTCAGGGTCATCGATCCGGCCGGCTTCGCGTCGGCCCGGTACGAAATCAACCGCAACGACAATCACCACCACATCGTGTGCCGAACCTGCGGTGACATCCGCGATGTCGCCTGCGGAACCGGCAGCGCTCCGTGCCTGGACCCAGCTGAAGACTTCGGCTTCACAATCGACGAAGCAGAAGTCGTCTACTGGGGGCAGTGCCCCCAGTGCGGGCTCAGGACCACTCTGTAACTCCAAAACCCAGGAGGACTCATGGCCACCAATCGCACAACCGACAACTTCGGCATCCCGGTCGGCAGCGACGTTCACTCGCTGACGCTCGGCGCCGACGGCCCGACGCTTCTGCAGGACTACTACCTGGTCGAGAAGCTCGCACAGTTCGACCGCGAACGCGTTCCCGAGCGCGTCGTCCACGCAAAGGGCGGCGGCGCATTCGGCACGTTCACCGTCACCGGCGACGTTTCCAAGTACACCAAGGCCAAGGTCTTCCAGCCCGGCGCCGAAACCGAAATGCTCGCCCGCTTCTCGACCGTTGCCGGCGAACAGGGCTCGCCCGACACCTGGCGTGACCCCCGCGGCTTCGCACTGAAGTTCTACACCGAAGAAGGCAACCTCGACATCGTGGGCAACAACACCCCGATCTTCTTCATCCGCGACGCCATCCAGTTCCCCGACTTCATCCACTCGCAGAAGCGCAACTCGCAGTCCGGTCTGCGCGACCACAACATGCAGTGGGACTTCTGGGTCAACGAGCCCGCATCGGCCCACCAGGTCACCTACCTCATGGGTGACCGCGGCATCCCGCGCTCGTGGCGCGAAATGAACGGCTACGCATCCCACACCTTCCAGTGGATCAACGAAGCCGGCGAACGCTTCTGGGTCAAGTACCACTTCCACTCGGACCAGAAGCAGGAATTCATCGACAAGTACGGTCACGAAGGCTTCTCGGCTGACGACGCCGACGAAATGGCCGGCATCGACGCCGACTTCCACCGCCGCGACCTGTTCGACGCCATCAAGGAAGGCAACTTCCCGTCCTGGACCCTGTCCGTTCAGGTCATCCCCTACGAAGAGGGCTTCACCTACGGCACCAACATCTTCGACGTCACCAAGACGGTGTCCCACAAGGACTACCCGCTGATCGAGGTCGGCAAGATGGAGCTCAACCGCAACCCCGAAGACTTCTTCGCACAGATCGAACAGGCTGCATTCAACCCGGCTTCGCTCGTTCCGGGCACCGGCCTGTCGCCTGACAAGATGCTCATGGGGCGTCTGTTCTCCTACCCGGACACCCACCGCCACCGCATCGGGCCGAACTACGCCCAGCTGCCGGTGAACCGTCCGAAGTCGCCCAAGCACAACTACAGCCGCGACGGCCAGATGCGCTACGAGCTGTACCCGGCAGACCAGCCCGAGTACGCTCCGAACTCGTACGACGGCCCGCGCGCTGACGAATCGGTTGCAACCGACGTCAACCTCGTTGACGTTCCGCAGTCGGACATTGTTCGCGCCGCCCAGACGCTGCGCGAAAACGACGGCGACTTCAACCAGGCCGGCGACCTCGTGCGCAACGTTCTCGACGACGCTGCTCGCGACCGCCTGGTCCACAACATCTCCGGTCACGTCATGGGCGTGTGGGACAAGGAACTGCTGCCCAAGGTCTTCCAGTACTGGAAGAACGTCGACGCAGAACTCGGTGCCCGCATCGAAACCGTTGTCACCGAAGCCAAGAAGAAGCAAGAACAGGCCTGATCTTCTTCAGCTGCGTGAGCTGAGCGCGGCGTGAGCTGAACAGGCTCGGCGAGGCGTGAGCTGCTCGTAGCGGCAGCTGCGGCAGCTGCTTTAGCTGAATACGAGCGCCCCGGCAGGTTTTCTGCCGGGGCGCTCGTGTTTTTGCTTTGGGCTGCTGTGCTGTTTGGCGGAATGAGCTCCTCGGGTGGGAACTGGGTTGCGCAGTGCTTGCTGTTTCTCGCGCGTCTTCTTCGGGCGCGTGCAGACGGTGCGAAAACACCCGGCAGCCGGAATCTGCGGCTTAGCCGCACACAAACACCGCTAAGCCGGAATCTGCGCCTTAGCAACCACTGC
>NZ_KV786000.1:21373-74874 GCF_001806795.1 Brevibacterium sp. HMSC22B09
AGTATTTGTTGCTAAAGCGTGGGCGCAGGTGCAGAGCTCTGTCGGAAGCCGCAGAACAAGGTGAACGCTCGAAGCCAGCCCGGGCGGCACCTCGTGTGCCATGCCAAAGGACTGCCCGCAACCTGCAGCGCGAAAACACCGCTTAGCCGGAATCTGCGCCTTAGCCGCACACAAACACCGCTTAGCCGGAATCTTCGCCTTAGCCGCACACAAACACCCCTAAGCCGGAATCTTCGCCTTAGCAACCACTGCTAACCGGAGTATTTGTTGCTAAAGCGTGGGCGCAGGTATGGAGGTCCTCCGGAAAGGGGTGGGCTTGGCACCAGATGCTGAGGTGCCTGAGGGCAGGGCACCGAAATAGGGCAGCGTGCCCGGGACAGTTCAATGACGAGGCGGAGGTTCAGGGGCAACGTGGGCGGCACCTCGTGCCTTCTCGGCGGGCTGAGGTTACCCTCGTTTAGTGGACACCCTATTAGTGCGGATCTTGTGTCCGTAGGAGAGGATGTTCATTGTGAGTCAACAGCGCAAGAAGTACACGCCGGAGTATCGGCGTGAAGCCGCGAACCTGGTAATAGAGTCGCGGCGTCCGATTGCTCATGTGGCTAAGGAGATTGGTGTGTCCGCCGGGCTTTTAGGCCGGTGGGTCAAACTCGAGCGTGAGCGCCGAGGAGCATCAGATGGGATGAGCGAGGCTGATCTTCGTGCTGAGAATGCTCGTCTTCGTCGGGAGCTGGCTGAAGCCAAGATGGATAACGAGTTTTTGTCAAAAGCGACAGCCTTCTTCGCTGCGAAGCAACGCGAGCAGAAAAGTTCGAATTGATGCAGCAGGAGAAGGCGAACTACAGCATCAAGCGCATGGCACGGCTTTTAAAAGTGTCTCGGTCTGGATACTACAAATGGGCCCATACGCAGCAGAAGCGACTATCGGGCGAAGATGATCGTGCAGCATTTTACGATGATGTTGACCGCAAGATTCACCGGATTTGGAAAGACTCCGATGAGGTTTATGGTGCGCCGCGGATCACCGCAGAACTTGCCGAGCGCTACCACATTGCGCTTAACCGTAAGACTGTGGCTAAACGGATGTGCATGATGGGGATTGAGGGGATTTCACCGCGGGCCTTTGTCCCGGTGACAACGATTCAAGCTAAGCGTAAGTCCACGCTTCCTACCTGGTCAAGCGCATGTTTGATACTGGTGAGCTCAACCGGGTGTGGATGTCAGATATTACCTACTTGCGCACCGGTGAAGGCTGGTTGTACTTGTGCGCGGTCCGCGATGGCCATTCCCGCCGGGTGCTGGGCTGGGCTATGGATAGCGTTCAAGATACTTCCCTGGTCGAGCGGGCCCTGCGGATGGCGCACACGTTGCGTGGTGACGTTCCTGATGGGCTGGTGTTTCACGCTGACCGCGGAGCTCAATTCACTAGCGAGCAGCTCTGGGAGGTTTGCCGCAGCCTGAGCATTGCTCAGTCCGTGGGGCGTACTGGTGTGTGCTTTGATAACGCGATGGCTGAGTCGTTCTGGTCGACGCTTAAAACCGAGTTCTACGACCGTAAGCGCTGGACGACCCGTGATGCTGCACGCAAGGCAGTTGCCTACTGGATTGAAGTCGTCTACAACCGTCGACGCCGACATTCCGCACTCGGTATGGTCAGCCCCGTCGACTTTGAGAACCAAATTGGTCTAATCACTAGTAGAAAAGAAATAGCTGCCTAACCACTAGGTAGCTCCACTACGTGTCCACGATTTGCGGGTAACCCCAGGGCGGAATGAGCGCCTCGGGTGGGAACTCGGTGGCGCGAAAACACCGCTTAGCCGGAATCCGCGCCTTAGCAACAACTGCTAACGGGAGTATTTATTGCTAAAGCGTGGGCGCAGGTATGGGGGCCGTCGCAAAGGGGTGGGCGGGGCATAACATGACGACGCGGCGAACGGCCGTTGGGCTCAGCGCAGCGTGATGATCAGCGGACCGTGATGGTCAGGGAGTCGACTCGGTCGACGATGATGGGGTGCTCGGCCAGGCGAGCCTGGAAAGCACTGAAATCAGGTTCGCCGTCGAGGGTGAGAACAATTGCCAGTTCGGGCCCGCCCGTGACAATCCTCTGGCTGCCGGGACCTGCGCCTACAGATGCGATCCACGAAAACTGCGCCGCGATGTCGCCGATGGCCTGCGCGACTTCTCTGTCGGCCCACGAAGGCGTCCATTCGTGTCCCTGCACAAAGGCCCACAGAGCGGGCCTGCGTAGCAGAAAGGCGTGTGCGCTGCCCGGGTCGATGATGACCAGCTGCGAGCCTTCATCTACCGCGCCCAAGCCCAGCCGCTCAGCTTCGATCGGCACAGGCCTTGCCTGAGTCCCCCACTGAGTCAGAAGGGGAATCGCAGTGAAGCAGGGCGTGGCCTCGCGGCCGTCTTCCGATGACAGGCGCACCATGGCCATGTCCGAGCTGTTGTCGACCATGAGCCCGTGTTCGCCCACAGATTTGCTGAGAGCCTCGGGAAGAATCGGCGCATAAACACGCGAGTTCTTCAGCGCCTCGACTACCCCGATGTGGGCGGCCGGGTCAAAAGGGTTGGCCGTTGCGGCTTCAAGCGCCGCCGTCACCCGCGGGTCAGCTTCACCGGTATCGCCAGAGAAGGGGTTGGGTTTGAGCTCGCGGCCCTTCCACGCGGTTCCCGCGGAGTCAGTCTGATTTCCGGCCCCGGCAGAGTCGGCCTGGATACCCTCTCCCCCAGAGCCAACCTGACCGTCAGGCGACGCAGAACCGTCTGGGCTCGCAGCGCTGCCGAACATGCCCTTGAGGTGTTCGGGCAGCTGGGGCTGGTCGGGCGTGCCGTTTGTCATGGGCGGCCAGCGACCTCGAGTGCTTCACTCATGGTGAATCGGCCGGCGTAGAGAGCCTTGCCGATGATGGCGGAGTCAACACCAGCGGGTACGAGCTTGCGCAGAGCAGCGAGGTCATCAAGCGACGAGATCCCACCGGAAGCGGTGACCGGTGTGCCGGTGGTGCTTGCAATCTTCTGCAGAAGCTCCGTGTTGGGACCGCTGAGAGTACCGTCGGTGTTGATGTCGGTGACAACGTAGCGCGAGCATCCGGCGGCCTGGAGCTCGTCGATGACATCCCACAGGCTGCGGCCTTCCTTCGTCCAGCCCCGGCCGGCAAGCATTTCGCCGCGAACGTCAAGCCCGACTGCAACGGCGTCACCGTGTTGACGGATGATGTCGGCCGTCCATTCGGGGTTTTCGATAGCTGCCGTACCGATGTTGACGCGAGCTGCACCGATTTCGAGGGCGGCTTCGAGTGCCGCAGTATCGCGAATACCACCGGAGAGTTCGACCTTGAGGTCGACAGAGGCGATGAGATCCTTGATGATGGCCCGGTTGTCACCGCGGCCGAAAGCAGCGTCAAGGTCGACGAGGTGGAGCCATTCCGCTCCGGCTTCTTGGAACTTCAGCGCGTTTTCCAGCGGCTGACCGTAGTCGGTTTCGGTTCCGGCTTCACCTTGGTGTAGGCGAACGGCTTTGCCGTCGACGATGTCGACTGCGGGAAAGAGCACAAGGCGGTCTGCTTCAGTCACTGGTTCTCCTATATGTGGGAAGCGTCGAGGCTGTCAATCCAATTGGCAAGGAGCTTCAGACCTGCCCGACCGGACTTTTCTGGGTGGAACTGCACCGCGCTGAGCGGCCCGTCCTCAACAGCGGCTATGAACTTTTCACCGTGTTCGGCATACGTCGCCTCCCCTGTGCTGGGTGCTGTGTGCGCCGCATAGGAGTGGACGAAGTAGAAGTGCTCGTCGGTGATTCCATTGAACAGCAGCGAACCTGCTGGCGGCTGCACCGTGGTCCACCCCATGTGGGGAACAACGGGGGCTGAAAGCTTGGTGACGGAGCCGTTCCACAGGCCAAGGCCTTCTGCGGTCACTCCGTGTTCGGTACCCTGCTCGAACATGACCTGCAGGCCCACGCAGATGCCCAATACCGGCATTCCGCGTTCGAGCCTGTCGGCAATGATGGCCGGAGCTCCGACTGCGCGCAGTTCGTCCATAACCGACGCAAAAGCGCCAACGCCCGGGACGACGAGGCCGTCTGCCGCCAGCAGGTACTGCGGCTGTGCGGTCAGATGAACCTGCGCGCCGGCGGCTTCAAGCGCCCGAACTGCGGAGCGCACATTGCCCGATCCGGCGTCGAGAACCGCAACGGTGGTCATTTTCTGCGCCCCAGCAGCTTGTTGATGCGGAACAGGCTCACGCCGAAGACACCGGCTGCCAGCGCGGTGGCGATCCACATGTACCAAGGGCCGCTGAGAGCAACAACAGCGCCGATGACCAGTGCGACGAATGCAACTGCGGCGACGATCATCCAGACGATTGCGGTGCGCGCAATTGCGGCACGAGCGCCCGTCATAGTCAGTGCGCTTGCCTGCATCTTGCTGATATCAGCCGTGTGCTGCGCGCCTTCGATGTCAGCGGGATCTGCCTGCCCCAGAAGCAGACGCTCGACGTCTTCGGGGAGGTTCTGCAGGGCCAGACCCGCCGGTACTTCTGACTGGCGCTTGCCCCCGCGGTAGTGGCCGGAGGCGATGGCGTCGTCTTCACGGACGAGCAGAAGAACTTCGTAGCGGCCAGCCATCTTCGACAGCTTCTGGGTGACTTCGGTGGCGTGTTCGCGGCTGGCGTCGTCAAGAACAATGGCCGAAAAGCCGCCGACGGGCACGACAGAACCGCGAATATCGCTCAACACGCAAGCGGCTGCAAGCTGTTTGGGGTCGCCGAAGGGTGTGACTACGAGTGCTGTGTTCACAGGGCCCCCTTGGTGGAGGGAATAGCTCCACCAGTGCGCGGGTCGGCTTCAAGCGCCATGCGCAGAGCGCGAGCAAAGGCCTTGAATTCAGCTTCTGCAATGTGGTGGGGGTCCCGACCGGCAACAAGTGTGAGGTGGACGGTCAGGCCCGCGTTGATGGAAAGAGATTCAAGAGCGTGGCTGACCATGGAGCCCGTGAAGTGTCCGCCGATCATGGCGTACTGGAAGCCTTCGGGTTCGCCGGTGTGAACGAAGTACGGGCGGCCGCTGATGTCGACGACAGCCTGCGCGAGTGCTTCATCCAAAGGAACTGCCGCATCGCCGTAGCGGCGGATGCCCGCTTTGTCTCCGACAGCGTCTTTCAGTGCCCAGCCGATGGTGATGGCGGTGTCTTCGACCGTGTGGTGAACATCGATTTCGATGTCGCCTTCGGCTTTGACCGTCAGATCGCACAGGGAGTGGCGAGCCAGCGCGTCAAGCATGTGGTCGTAGAAAGGGACTCCGGTTGAGATGTCGGATTTCCCTGTTCCGTCGAGATCAATTGTGACGTCGACCTTGGATTCACTGGTGTGACGTGACGCCGTCCCGATCCTCTGGGCCATCAATCCTCGTTTCCATTCGGCTAATGCTGACCGCGCGGCGCGGTCAGGCCAATCCTATCGGGAGGGAACGAGGATGCGCTGGCCAGGGTGAACCGTGGAAGAGTCCAGACCGTTCATGTCGACGATGGCGGTCAGAACGTCACGAACGTCTTCCCCACCAGCGGAGTCACGGGCGATTTCCCACAGTGACTGGCCTTCTTCGACGATGACCATCTGGGTGTCTTCCGCATAGAGCGGTTCCGCATTCGAGGCCGAAGCCTCTGACCGGATGAAGAGGACGGCGCACAGAGCTACCGCAGCGATGACAGCGAGAGCCGCCATGCGCCGCACCCAAAAGATCCGGCCTTCCCTTACCGAACGGTGCGGTGCGCGAGTGAGCGTGTGCATTCTTCCTCCTAACACAGCCAGAGCCTTCGGCCCCGACAATGCGATGTGGCGTACGGCCGCTTGCCCCACGGCCATTCGCATTATTCGAACTGATGTTCTAAGACACACATTAGAACACAATCCAATGTTTGTCGAACATCTATGTGAAAATGGATTCGAACACTGCATCCGATTTCCACTGTTCAGAGCTTCCCACGAGGCACTGACATAACCGGCTCCAAGCTTCTGACCTGCAGTAATGTCAGGGGTTCGGGGCGAGAGGACTGAGTCATGACACAGTCGCGTCGCACTCGCGGCCGCCCACGTGACACCGAAGTGGCCAAGGAGGTCAGCTCGTTCCGCAAGCGCCGTGACAGCGAGTCTCCCCTGCCGGTCGCTTCAGCTGCCGCGGACGACCGTTCGCTGTCGGCCCGCCAGCGTCAGGTGCTCGAGACGATCGAGGCGTCCGTGCACAGCAACGGATATCCCCCGAGCATGCGTGAGATCGGCAAGGCCGTCGGCCTTGCTTCCCTTTCGTCTGTTGCGCACCAGCTCAACCAGCTCGAAAAGCTCGGCTATCTGCGCCGCGACCCCAAACGTCCGCGTGCTATCGAAGTAGTCAATCCGGCTGAGATCGTTGAAACGCCGGCAGCGGACACATCGGCGAACGCTGCCGCCATCCCCGTGGTCGGTCGCATTGCCGCCGGTGGCCCCATCACAGCCGAACAGAATGTGGACGACGTTTTCGTCCTGCCTCGCCAGGTTGTCGGCGCCGGCGACAACCTGTTCCTGCTCAACGTGGTCGGCGATTCGATGATCGATGCGGCCATCTGCCACGGCGACTGGGTGGTTGTGCGCAGTCAGCCGACCGCCGAGAACGGCGAAATCGTCGCAGCCCTCCTGGACGACGAAGCAACGGTCAAAACGCTCAAGCGCAAGGACGGCAAGCAGTGGCTGCTGCCGCAGAACCCGGACTACGAACCCATTGACGGCACCTTTGCCACCATCATGGGCGTCGTAACGGCCGTCATCCGCCGCGTCTAGTCTTCCGGTTTGAGTCTTTCGAGAGCCCCGCGGACCACCGCGGGGCTTTCTGTTGTCCACATGGGCGGCAAGGTCGCCATGAGGAAGTTCGCGTAGCGGGCCGTGCGCAGTCGCGAATCGAGCACCGCAACAACTCCGCGGTCGGAAGTTGAGCGGATAAGCCTCCCGGCCCCCTGCGCCAACTTGAGAGCAGCGTGAGTCGCGGAGACGGCCATGAAGCCGTTGGCACCTCGGCGGGCGGCGGCTTCCGTCCGCGCAGTGGCCAGCGGATCGTCAGGACGGGGAAAGGGAATCCTGTCGATCAGCACAAGGCGGCAGGCGTCCCCGGGGACGTCCACTCCCTGCCACAGGGAGATGGTGCCGAACAGGCTCGACTCGGCGTCAGAGCTGAAAGACCGCACGAGGCTGCCAAGCCCATCTTCGCCCTGCAAGAGGATCGGCAAGTCGGTGTTCTCACGCATGTATTCGGCGGCCTGTTCGGCGGCGGCTTTCGATGAGAACAGCCCGAGCGCTCCCCCGCGAGAGGCTTCAATGAGTTCCCGCAGCTCTTCAAGCTGTTCGACGTTGAGGCCCCCGCGGCCGGGTTTGGGCAGATGGCCGGCAACGTAGAGGATGCCCTGTTTGGGGTAGTCGAAGGGTGAGCCCACGTCGAGGCTGTCATAGCGCGGACTGTCGGGGCCTTCCAAACCAAGAGAGGCGGCAACCGGTTCGAAACGACCGCCCAAGGCCAAAGTTGCTGAGGTTGCGACGACGGTCGCCTCTTCGAACAGGCCGCGGCGCATGGTGCCGGCAACGGACAGCGGAGCGATGACGAGGCTGACGGTTTCCGTGCCCCGGAACGAATTCCGGCTGACCCAGACGACGTCGTTGGCGCTGCCGTCGGTCATGCGCTCCGCGAGGTCGAAGACCTCCTGAATGCGAGCGCGCGCCACTGTCAGGCCGGAGTCTGCCTCTTTGCCGCGTTCTGCGTCACCGCATGCGCTCAGCAGCGTGCGAGCGCTGTCGCGCAGAGCCACGACCGCGTCCTGCAGAGGTTCTGGCCACATCCGCAGCAGACCGGCTTCGGCCTGGTCGAGCGCATCCGCAAACGAGGTGCGCGCGGTATCGAAATCACTCAGCGCCGCCGGTGTTGCACCGGTGTGTTTCCGTGCCGCCGAGTGCGCCGCTGACAGCATCGCGTCGGTCAGGCTGCCGGTAAGGGCAGACGTCACGCGGTCGCGCAGTTCGTGGGCTTCGTCGATGATGACAGCCGAATGGGACGGCAGCACCGAGTTTTCGCCGAAGGCGTCGATCGCCAGCAGGGCGTGGTTGGTGACGACGACGTCCGCACCCGAAGCCTTTGTCCGTGCCAGTTCCGCCCAGCACTCTTCGACCATGGGGCATTTTTGGCCCAGGCAGTCGTAGGCGTTGACGGACACGTGCGACCATGTGCGGTCGGAGACTCCCGGCACCAAGTCGTCGCGGTCGCCCGTGTCAGTGGACTGTTCCCACGATCGGATGCGGGCGATCTCGGATTCCAGGGCGCTCATGGATCCGCCCCGGTGTGCCGCGTCGTCAGCTCCCATGTCGAACAGGAGCCCCGCCTCGTCATCCGGGTATCCCCCGGCGAGTTTGTGTTTGCACAGGTAGTTCCGCCGCCCCTTGAGCACAGCCGCACTCGGCCGGCGGCCTAAGTCTTCACGCAGGGCTTTGGCCAACCGCGGGATGTCGCGGTCGACGATCTGCGCCTGCAGCGCCAGCGTTGCGGTGGAGATGATGACGCGCTCACCAGAGCCGACGGCGTAGCGCACCGCGGGCACGAGGTATCCCAGGGACTTTCCCGTCCCGGTTCCCGCCTGTACCAGCAGGTGCGTTTCGCTTTCCAAAGCCGAGTTCACAGCCTCGGCCATCTGCTGCTGTCCCTCGCGGGGACTGCCGTTCAGTGCGGCGACGGCCTTCTCCAGCAGTCCCGCGACGTCCTTCACTCGCGGTCCCCCGCCGGATCATCACCCGAGGTGGGATCAGGTGAGACACGGTCTGGCGAGGTGGTCTCAGCATCGGGGTCAGGCACCTCGTACGAGGTGGATTCAGGTGAGTCGGGCGCCTGCCCCGGGATGCTGTCCTCGGCTGATCCGGCACCGGCAAACATATCGGGCCTGCGAAAGGGTTCGAGCTGGGCGGCGAGGTCGCCGTTGACGAACGCGTGGACGACGGTGCCGTCGTCAATGTGTTCGATGCGCTCGATTTCGCCGTCTTCGTGCACTGCCGAGAGCAGGTCGCCGCGGTTGTAGGGAATGAGGACGGTGAGTTCGTATTCGGGGTGCGGGAGCGCTTCTGCGATGGCGATGCGCAGAATGTCGAGGCCCTCGCCGGTGTGTGCGGAGACCGCCACGGCGCCGGGGTGGCGGCGCATGAGGCGGGCGACGGCATCGGGTTCGGCGATGTCGGCCTTGTTGATGACGATGAGTTCGGGTACG
Source organism: Brevibacterium sp. HMSC22B09 (assembly GCF_001806795.1). NCBI lineage: Bacteria > Bacillati > Actinomycetota > Actinomycetes > Micrococcales > Brevibacteriaceae > Brevibacterium > Brevibacterium sp. HMSC22B09. The sequence continues at coordinate 30,643 of NZ_KV786000.1, forward strand.
GAAGGGTCGACGACATCGGCGAGGACGTCGTGGACGGCTGCGATCTGTCCTTCCGGGTCCGGGTGCGAACCGTCGACCACGTGGAGCAGAACATCGGCCTGCCCGGCCTCTTCCAGGCTGGAGCGGAACGCTTCGACCAGCTGGTGCGGCAGATTGCGCACGAAGCCGACCGTGTCGGTCAGGGTGTAGGTGCGGCCGTCTTCGGCCTCAGCGGCGCGGACGGTCGGGTCGAGAGTGGCGAACAGGACGTTCTGCACCATGACCCCGGCGTCCGTCAGCCGGTTGAGCAGGCTCGACTTGCCAGCGTTGGTGTAGCCGACGATCGCGACCGAGGGGATGCGGTTGCGTTTGCGGGAGGAGCGTTTGACCTCGCGGGCCGGCGTCATCTTGGCGATGTCGCGGCGCAGCTTCGCCATGCGCTTGCGGATGCGGCGACGGTCGAGTTCGATCTGGGTTTCACCGGGACCGCGCGAACCGATTCCGGCACCTCCTGCCACCTGACCACCGGCCTGACGCGACATGGATTCACCCCAGCCGCGCAGACGCGGCAGCAGGTACTCCAGCTGTGCGAGTTCGACCTGTGCCTTGCCTTCGCGACTTTTGGCGTGCTGGGCGAAGATGTCGAGGATGAGCGCCACCCGGTCGACGACCTTCACCTTGACGACGTCTTCCAGTGCACGGCGCTGGGACGGTGCGAGTTCGGAGTCGAAGATGACGGTGTCAGCGCCGACGGCATTTACGATTTCGGCGAGTTCGCGTGCCTTGCCGCGGCCTAAGTAGGTGGCCGGATCCGGGGTGTCGCGGCGTTGAATGACACCGTCGAGGACAGTCGAGCCTGCAGTTTCGGCGAGTGCTGCGAGTTCGCGCAGAGAGTCTTCGGCGACTTCGGCCGTGCCTTCCGTGTACACCCCGGCGAGCACCACATTCTCCAGGCGGACGTCGCGGTATTCGACTTCCGTGACGTCTTCGAGTTCCGTCGACAGACCGGCCACACGGCGCAGTGCGGCACGCTCCTGGACGTCGAAGTTGGTGTCGTCGTCAGCGGCGAGTTCCGCTGCTGTGAGCGATGAGTCAGCCCGCGACAGGACGCGGTTGAGGATGTCGTCTTCGCGGGTGGGCTGTGTTTTCGGGGAGCCGGGGGTCTTGCCCGAGGTGCCGGGGGTCGAAAGTTCGTCTTCTTCTCGCATTGCCGCCCATTGTCCCACAGGGCGCAGTTTTCGGTGCCGCGAGCGCGTAGGCTTGGATGCCGTGAGCGAACACTACTTTTCTTCCGCCCCAAACGCACAGTCACGTCCGCGCCCACTCGAGGTGCGCCTGGCCGGTCACGACCTGACGGTCACAACGGACGCCGGCGTGTTCTCCCCCGGCCGCGTGGACAAGGGCACCGCGGTCCTTCTGGACCGCCTGCCCGAGGTGCCCGCCGGCAACCTGCTGGACATGGGGTGCGGTTGGGGGCCGATCGCGCTGCACGCCGGTCTCGCCGCCCGTGACGCCGGGACGGACACCCGCATCTGGGCACTCGATGTCAACGAACGCTCACTCGAACTGACGAAGAAGAACGCCGCCGAGGCGGGGCTCAGCTCGATCCGCCCCGTCACCGCCGAACAGATCCCAGACGATGTCCGCTTCGACGCGATTTGGTCCAACCCGCCGATCCGCGTGGGCAAAGAGGTGCTGCACGAACTTCTTCTGACCTGGCTGCCCCGACTGACGCCCGGCGGGGAAGCACTCCTCGTCGTAGCCAAAAACCTCGGCTCGGACTCGCTGCAGAAGTGGATGCAGGAGAACCTACCCGAGGGCTTTACCATTTCCCGCGCCGCATCATCTAAGGGGTTCCGGATCCTTTCGGCTGTCGCGCCGGAGTGACGACTGCCCACGGCAGCAACTCAGACGCACGGACACCACGTCGGCCTCGCGCTGACAGCTCTCAGAGAAGCGAAGCCTCTGCCGTAAGAACAGCGGGTCCGGACAGGACCGCATAGTCGTCCTCCACCTCGACGAGCACTGTCCCGCCCGGCTGGGTGACAAGCCACTCCCGAGGTGCCGCCTTCCCCGCCCAGTGGCTGGCGGCCAGGGCCGCCGCACACGCCCCGGTGCCGCACGCGCGGGTCTCCCCGACACCTCGTTCGTAGACCCGCATACTCAGGTGCCCCGCCTTCTGCAGGCGAGGATCGGTGAGCTGGGGTTCGGGGCCCTGTTCGATGACGATGAATTCAACGTTCGTGCCGTCCGGCGGCACGGGCTGAACTTCGGGTGGCTTACGCAGGTCGAGTGCTTCGAGTTCGGCTGTTTGGGCCACAGCGACGACGGTGTGCGGGTTCACCATATCGACACTCGCCGCGGGCCTGGGCGGGCGGAGGTTGGCCACAGCAGCAAAGGCGTCATCGGCAATCGGTTTGGGCCCCCGGGGCAGACGAACGCGATACCACGTGGCTGCTTCGGCGTTATGAGCAGAGCCGGCAGCGCTGGCGAAAGGACTTGCGGTCGTTTCGACCGTTACGGGGCCGACAGCTGTTCCGATGGTGAACTTCTCCCCGGTCTGCAGCCCAGTTTCACGTAGGAAATGAGTGAAGACCCGCACCCCGTTGCCGCACATTTCCGCTGGTGAGCCATCCGCATTGCGGTAGTCCATGTACCACTGAGCGCCGGCCTCTTCAGCGACGCGAGCCGCGGGAGTGTCGATCGAGCCGATACTCGCAGCGCGAATGACACCGTCGGCGCCGATGCCGGTTCGGCGGTCGCAGACGGCGGCAATTGCGTGAGGTTCGAGCCTGACGGTGTCGTCGGCGTACAGGAGGAAGTCGTTTTCAGTTCCGTGCCCCTTGGTGAGTTTCATGCGGTCTCCTGCCTGTCGATGATGCTCACTGCCTGTTCAAAAAGCTCTGGACTGTCGGCGTCCAGCCAGTGGATGCGAGGATCGCGTTTGAACCAGGTTTCCTGCCGTTTAGCGAACTGACCAGTGCGGATGATGGTCTGCTGGGTGGCCTCGTCGAGTGTCATGGTGCCGCGCACATAGGCGATCAGCTGCCGGTAGCCGATCGCAGCTGCCGCGGTTGTTGATTCCTCGATTCCCGCGGTGATGAGCGCGCGCACCTCGTCAACCCAGCCGTCGTCGAGCATGCGGTGAACACGTGTGCTGATTCGTTCGCGCAGGTCGGCACGGTTCATACGCAGGCCGATCTGCACCGTCGGCATGGCGTAGGTGTATTCGGGCAGGTGCGATGTGAAGGTTTCGCCGGTCAGCGCTATGACTTCCAGGGCGCGCACGATGCGCCGGGAGTCTTCGATTTTGATCTTCGCCCCGGCTTCCGGGTCGAGTTCCGTCAGCAGTGCGTGCAGATCGCGTGTGCCGTCGAGTTCCGCGATCCGCTCCAAACGCGAGCGCAGGCTGGGATCTGTGCCTGGGAAGTTCATAACGTCGGTTGCCGCTCGCACGTAAAGACCAGACCCGCCCACCAGGATGGGCTGCACGCCGCGGGACCGCATATCTGCAATGAGTTCGCGAGCCTGCTGTTGGAATTCGCTGACGCTGGCATCTTGGGTCACGTCGAGAACATCGAGCAGGTGGTGAGGTACTCCCCTGGTTTCGGCCGGCGTGATTTTGGCGGTGCCGATGTCCATACCGCGGTAGAACTGCATGGCATCGGCGTTGATGATTTCGCCGCCGTAGTGTTCGGCAAGGCGCACCGCGAGGTCGGATTTGCCGGTTGCCGTTGCGCCGACGATGTTGATGACCGGACGGGCTGGCGCAGTCACGGAAACTCCATTCGCAGCACGGCCGTGCGAGTGCCGAGGGTTTCTGCGTCGAAGTCAACGTGGACGTCGGGTTGGCCGTGAGCGCTCAGCAGCCGCTGCAGCGACTCGGTGTTGGACGCGAAGGCGTGGGCTTCCTGTGCTGCTTGCGCCAGGGCCTGGGTTTGGCCGTCCTTAATGGCTTCCATGAGCGTTCGGTCGTGTTCTGCCGCGCCTTCGACGGGGGCCAGGGGCCCATCGGGGGTCGAGGCGGCAGAGAAGTCGAAGGTGATGAGTGCGGCTTGTGCGCGGTCCAGTGGGACAGGGGTTAGCCCCGCCTCGACCGCCAGCAGTGCTGCGGAACCGGCGCGGGCGCAGGCATCTTGGACAGCCTGCCGGGCGGCTTCGTCAGGCAGTTCAGCGACCGCGACCTGCCACGCGTTTCCGGTGAGGAGCTGTCCCGTGCTCATGTCGACACCTCGGTCGATGCCGTAGGGCCCGAGCCCCACAAGCGGGGTGTCAGCGTCAATGCCGATTTCTGTGCTTTCGCCCGCGGCCCATGCGATCGCAGTGAGCATGGCTTGGCGCAGCGTGTCTTCCGCTGGTGTCCGGGTGCGTGTCACGCCGGCCGTGTACACCGGCGCGGCAGGGACAACGGCGGCGCGGAAAGTCATCGTGTGCGGATGGTCGGCATGCCCAGGACAGTGGGACCGGCGGGACCTGCTGAGTTCGAGCCTGCACCGCAGCTGTCTGCCTGCGCGAGGTCCCACGCGTCACCGGCCGGGGATGTGCGCAGCGAGTATGGGGCATCCGCGATGAGGAAGTAGGGCTTGGCCTCCGTCAGGGTGGTGGTGACGAAGTCACCCGGGCGCACAGGAGTGTCCGGGTCGGCTTTGACGTGCACCAGCCGGTTGTCCCGGGCGCGGCCTGAGAACCTGCCGTGTTCCTCATCGGGCAGTCCCGTCACGAGGATTTCGGCTTCCGTGCCGACCAGCGCCTGGTTCTCTTCCAGGGAGATGCGGTCCTGCAGAGCGGTCAGACGTTCGAAGCGCTCCTGGACGACGTCCTTGGGGATCTGGTTGTCCATTTCAGCCGCCGGGGTGCCGGGGCGGATGGAGTACTGGAAGGTGAAGGCCTGGGCGAAGCGAGCCTGTTCGACGATGTCCATCGTGCCCTGGAAGTCCTCTTCGGTTTCGCCGGGGAAGCCGACGATGATGTCGGTGGTGATGGCGGCGTTCGGAATGCGTTCGCGCACTTTGTCGAGGATGCCCATGAACCGTTTGGTGCGGTAGGAGCGGCGCATGTCTTTGAGCACTTTGTCCGATCCGGACTGCAGTGGCATGTGCAGCTGCGGCATGACGGTGGGGGTTTCGGCCATGGCGTCGATGACATCGTCGGAGAATGCTGCCGGGTGCGGGCTGGTGAAGCGCACGCGTTCGATCCCGGGAACCTGGCCGACGGCGCGCAGCAGCTTGGCGAATGCGCCCTTGTCGCGGAATTCGGTGCCGTAGGAGTTGACGTTCTGACCCAGCAGGGTCACTTCGACAACGCCTTCGGCCGCGAGTGCTTCGACTTCGGCGAGGATGTCACCGGGACGGCGGTCTTTTTCTTTGCCGCGCAGCGCCGGGACGATGCAGAAGGTGCACGTGTTGTTGCAGCCGACCGAGATCGACACCCAGCCGGAGTGGGTGGATTCGCGGCGAGTGGGCAGGGTTGAGGGGAAGACGTCGAGGCTTTCTTTGATCTCGACTTGTGCTTCCTGGTTGTGGCGGGCCCGTTCCAGCAGCACCGGCAGGGAGCCCATGTTGTGGGTGCCGAAGACCACGTCGACCCAGGGGGCGCGTTTGATGATGGTGTCGCGGTCTTTCTGCGCCATGCAGCCGCCGACGGCGATCTGCATGCCGGGGCGCTGTTCTTTGACTTCGGCCAGACGGCCGAGGTTTCCGTAGAGCCGGTTGTCTGCGTTTTCGCGTACCGCGCATGTGTTGAAGACGACGATGTCTGCCTGTTCGCCGGCATCCGCTGGGGAGTATCCGGCGTCGTCAAGGAGCCCCGAGAGCCGTTCGGAGTCGTGCACGTTCATTTGGCACCCGTAGGTTTTGACCTCGTAGGTGCGCGGGTGTGCGGTTGCTGTGTCAGTCATCGTTGCCTCAGTCATCAGGCGTCATTCTAGCCGTTGGGCGTGTGGGTCCTGCAGTGTCGTGTGGCCTGTGGCGCTGCCGTCGCTGTGGGATACTGCGCACCATGAGCAGCGAGTGTCCTGACGTTGTTGTCATCGGTTCGGGCCCGAATGGTTTGGCGGCTGCTGTGACGGCGGCCCGCGCCGGCCTGCAGGTTGTGGTGTATGAAGCTCAGCCGACCATCGGCGGTGGGGCGCGCACTGCGGACCTGGGTTTGGCTGATGGTGTTGTGCACGATGTATGTTCGGCTGTTCATCCGCTCGCTGTTGCTTCGCCTTTCTTTGCTGCTTTTGATCTGCCTTCCCGAGGTGTTGATCTGCTTCTGCCGGAAGCCTCCTACGCGCATCCGCTTGAGGATGAGCCTGCCGCGGTTGCGTGGCACAGTCTGGATCGGACGGCTGCCGAACTGGGTGTTGACGGTTCTCGTTGGCGTGATCTGTTCTTGCCCTTGCTTGAAGCCCCCAATGCGGTGGTTGCACTGGGTCTGGGGTCGAAGCGCGGGGTGCCGAGTGAGGTTCTGAACGCCCGAGGTGCCGCTGCAGCCGCGAGCTTTGTTGGTTCGGTGGCCAAGGTCGCACGGACCGGAGGTTCGGGATTGTTTTCTGGTACTCGGGCTCGTGCGCTGTTGGGTGGGGTGGCCGCCCACTCCCCTGGGCGGCTTGGAACGCTTTCATCAGCGGGTGTGGGACTTATGCTCGCGATGACGGGTCACTTGGGCGGTTGGCCAATTCCACAAGGTGGTTCTCAGGCGATTGTGGATGCTCTTGTGGCGGATATTGAGGCCCATGGCGGTTCGTTTGTCACGGGTGCTCATATTTCCGATTCTTCCCAGTTACCGCCGGCGCGGGCCTATCTGTGCGATACGACTGCAGAGGCTGCTGCAGAAATCTTTGCCGAGCATCTGCCTGCTTCGGTGAAGAGGAGCTTGCGGTCTCTTGGGCATGACAGCGGTGTTGCCAAGGTTGACTTCGTGCTGTCGGGCCCTGTTCCGTGGCGTGATCAGAATGTCGGGAGGGCCGGTACGGTGCACCTGGGTGGCACGTGGTCGGAAATCGCTGCATCACAGCACGCGGTCTCCCGAGGTGTGATGCCGCCGTCGCCTCTGGTTCTTGCGAGTGATCCGACGGTTGCCGATCCTTCGCGTGAGGTGGGCAGCCTGCGCCCACTGTGGACCTATGCGCATGTGCCCTTGGGGTGTTCCATTGACGTTACGGAGCACGTGGTCCGACAGGTTGAGCGTTTTGCTCCTGGTTTCCGCGATGTTGTTGTTGCTTCGCGTTGTGTTCCTGCGTCAAGGATGAGTGAGCACAACGCGAATTATGTTGGCGGTGACATTGCGGCTGGCAGTGTTGACGCTTACCGCCTTGTGGCCCGGCCGCGGCTGGCCTGGGATCCCTATTCTTTTGGCATGGTTCGCACTGTCAATGGGATGACGGCACGGGTTGCCCTGTGTTCAGCGGCTGCCGTGCCCGGCCCCGGCGTGCATGGTGTTTGCGGTTATGAGGCAATGCGCACGGTGCTGCGCAAAACCTTCGGCATAAACGAGAGCATCAGCTTGAGTCCGCGGTCTGGCAGCTGACATTTGAGTGGTTAGCCCATGCGCACACCCAGCCGGTGACGTCAGACTTCGTCGAGTGCTCGGCGTGTGACGTCGAGGCAGATGCCCGTGGGGAATCCGCGACGAGCGAGCATGCCGAGGATTCTGCGTTCCCGAACTTCTCGAGGAAGCCCGCGGGTGCTGTGTGCCTTTTTCATGGCGACAGAGAACGCGAGTTCGTGTTCGTCTTCCGCTTGGACGTCATCAAGCGCTTCTGCCACGGCGCCGTCAGGCAGACCCTTTTTGCGCATCTGCAGCCGCAGAGCTTTTTTCGACAGGCTTCGACGCTGTCGTTGGGCGCGCACGTAGCCGTGGGCGTAGGCCCTGTCATCAAGCAGGTTTGCGTTGGTGAGTTTGTCGATCAGGGTGTCGACGACGTCTTCGGGGTGTTCTTTCTTCAGCAGTTTGTCGCGCAGTTCAGCTGAGGAATGGTCGCGGGCACTGAGGATGTTGAGTGCCCGTTTTTTGGCCCGCTTGTACTCAGGGTCGTCTGAGGGGATGCGGTAGTCGTCGCGATTCCCCGCGGCGTGTTCCGCGGAGATCGCGTCGATTTGGTCCTGCAGCTGGCGAACAGTGCCAACTGTGTCAGGCATTGGCCGGAGTCTCCTCCTGGTCTTCCGCAGCTTCTTCGGAACCGACGATGCCCAGCTTGGTCAGGATCTTCAGTTCGATTTCGTCACGCAGGTCTGGGTTGTCCGCAAGGAAGCGGCGCACGTTCTCCTTGCCCTGACCCAGCTGGTCACCGTCATAGGTGAACCAGGAACCGGATTTGCGGATGATTCCGTTGTCGACACCCATGTCGATGATGCTGCCTTCGCGGGAAATTCCCTTGCCGTAGATGATGTCGAATTCGGCCTGCTTGAAAGGCGGAGCAACCTTGTTCTTGACGACCTTCGCGCGGGTCTTGTTGCCGACTGCGTCCGCGCCTTCCTTGAGCGTTTCGATGCGGCGGACGTCAATGCGCACGGAAGCGTAGAACTTCAGGGCCTTACCTCCGGAGGTGACTTCGGGTGAACCGAAGAAGACGCCGACCTTTTCACGCAGCTGGTTGATGAAGATCGCGGTGGTCTTGGAGTTTGCGAGAGCACCGGTGATCTTGCGCAGCGCCTGCGACATGAGGCGGGCCTGCAGACCCACGTGGGAGTCACCCATTTCGCCTTCGATTTCAGCCTTGGGAACAAGAGCTGCAACGGAGTCGATGACGATGATGTCAAGGGCACCGGAGCGGATGAGCATGTCCGCAATTTCGAGTGCCTGTTCACCGGTGTCAGGCTGAGACACAAGAAGGTTGTCGGTGTCGACGCCAAGAGCCTTGGCGTATACCGGGTCGAGCGCGTGTTCAGCGTCGATGAACGCCGCGATGCCGCCGGCCTTCTGGGCGCTTGCCACAGCGTGGAGGGCGACCGTGGTCTTACCGGACGATTCCGGTCCGTAGATTTCGATGACACGGCCGCGCGGGAGACCGCCGACACCGAGCGCTACGTCGAGTGCGAGCGAACCGGTGGGAATCGCTTCGATGGGCGGACGCTGGTCGTCACCCAAACGCATAACTGCGCCCTTGCCGTACTGGCGGTCAATCTGCCCCAGAGCCGAGTCAAGAGCTTTGGCCTTCTGTTCCGCTGCCCGCTCTTCAGCGGTGCGGGATGCTGGCTTTTCTGCCATGGATCCTCCTCATTGGACGTTGTGCTCTGACTGTAGACCGAGGCACTGACATAGAAAATGCCGAACCGAAAGCTGTGGATAACTTTTTTCGACGGCATGACAACAATACATCGACCCGAACACGTGTTCTATATTGCTCTTCGGCGTGTCTGCCCGGCTGACGGCCACAATTATCTGGGGTGCGTCCCACGGAGCACGTCGGCTGCTGAATGAACGGCGCGTCACCGTCTGCACGCAGTGTTTGCGCTACCTGTTGGCTCGGTTTTCATCAAGACAGTTCTGCCGCTTGCAGTGCTCGCCGACCACGTACCTCTCGAAACCGCAGGGCCGTCGCATCACCCAGAATGAAAGCGCATCACTCTGTATCGCATGATGGGCTCTCTTTGTACAGTTCGGAGGCTTTCCAAACGCCGTCTGCCTTTATTAGGTAAAACCCCATCTCAGGATGGTCGTCCACGCCCTCCGGACGATATGGGCCATCGTTGGAAACACGTTCCCAGTTCTGATAGTCAAGGCATGCGGCTAGGAAGACTCCATCTTCGTCGAGACCGAAATCCAACACTCTCGGCGTTTGATATTTCAGATCGTTAATGGCTCTGAATCCAGATGCTTCGAGCTCATCACGGGCATTTTCATTTGCCTCTTTGAGATCGGCAGCGGACATGTCGATGTACTTGTCCCAATACTCACCGCCGTCTTTATAGGCCCGGTTGGCTGTGGCCATGTACTCGGTGAAGAAAATGACTGCTTCGTCAGCCAGCTGAATGTCATCAGCGGAAACCTCAAGCCCCTCGCCAAACGTGTACTCCGGAACCATCGGCGTTGGGCTTTCCGACTCAGCAGACGGTGAGCCAGAAACGAAATCCCTGGGAGGCCGGGCTTCACTGCTTCCACTCGAGCAACCGCTCAGAACTACAAAGCCGACAAGAGCCGCGGCCACAATGCGGCGGACCTTCCGTGCGCACGAATCCCCAACGAAATACCGCATAGGCAGAGAAAGCATCATTGATTCCTGTTCGCCACATCTTCGTGTTCTGCTTTCCAGGCTATTGATTCGACAACCGCCTGACCAGACCCATCACAGATCTGTGGACAACCCTGACTCACGAATCGGCAGTGAAAGCGTCAGCGGTTGGCTCGGTTTTCATCAAGACAGTTCTGCTTCTTGCAGTGCTCGCCGACCACGTACTTTTCGTACCGGTAGATCGTCACATCACGAGGCGGGCTCGTCTTTTCGGCCGTTCCTTCAATGTCGGTCCACGGGCCATTGCCCACGCGGAACCTGCCCTCATACTTCACAGTGACTGTCACTTTCACGTGCTCAGCTTCGCTGTACACGTGATAGAAACCAGCGCGCTCCAAACTCACCGGCTTTCGCCACGGTGAATGCGTCCACTTGACTGTTCCGTCACCAAAATCCCACCGCCACGAAACAGGGACTGCTTCGACTGTCACTTCCTGGCCCAACATGGTCAACGTCTTCGTCTGCGTGGTGTCATCCGTCCAAAACGCTGTGCGCTTGCCGGCAACACCCCAACCATCCGGCCATACATGAACCTCCGCGGCAGACAGAGGGACCGACTGGAAGTCTTTCTGCGTCACAACGGGAACAGCCGGTGCAGCCGGCTCACCCTGCACAGGCGCTCGCCCACCTGATGGCCGGCCAGGCTTAGCCGGCTGCCGCGGCTGCTCATACCGAACCCAACACTGACCACCATCGACACTGATCACACGCCCACCACACCGGTTATGCCACCGCACAGGAGGCGGAGAAGGCTTCCGCGGACCCGACTTCTTCGTGCTGCCCGTTGGCCGCCGGTCTTCAGCCTGAGGCTTTCCCTTAGGTGAACTTCGCGGAGCCTTCGGTTTGTGGCCCTTCGACGTCGATTTGTTGTTGCAATTAAGGCTGTCTGCGTCCAGAGTACAAGTTGCAGCCAATGCCGGGTGGACAGGGGTCAAAACGCTCAAAGCGATTGCGATAGTCATCGCGATCGCTAGTTTCAGTCGCATTGCTGATCCACATTCGTTATTTCAACCACACGCCATTCGTCGCCGGGCCGTTGAATGACGAAACCAGACACTGAATTAACGTCCTGCTTGGCAACACGTTCACCATTGGTACTCGTTGTTTCCCAGTCTTTGTAGTGCATACACGCCGTCAAGAAAACCTCAGGGCCTGAAGCCTCAAAGTTACCGATGGTGAGTTCGCTTGCTTTCAGATCGTTTTTAGCAATACGGCCTTCTTCACTGAATTTCTTTTCGCTTGCCTCCTGAGCCTCTTTCAACTCGCCAGCAGTCATACTGTTGAACCGATCCCAATACACCCCGCCGTCTTTATAGGCCCGGTTCGCGGCAGCCATGTACTCGGTGAAGAAGACAACGGCCTCGTCGGCCAGTTGCTTGTCGTCGTCGGAAAGCTCAAGCCCTTCTTCTACCGTGTACTCCGGAATCTTCGGAGTTGGGTCCTCAGGTTCAGCAAACGGCGAACCCGAAGTGGATTCACCAACGCCTTCAGCCTCGGCACTCCCACTGGAACAGCCAGAAAGGACCAAGCACCCGACACACACCGCGGCCGCCAAACGCCGCACCTTGCGCACATGCGAGTTGCCAACCAGAGACTGCAAAGGCAGAGAAAGCATCATTGATTCCTGTTCGCCACATCTTCGTGTTCTGCTTTCCAGGCTATTGATTCGACAACCGCAAGACCAGACCCATTACAAATCTGTGGACAAAATCCGTCCGGCGCGAAGAAACTGCAGGTCCGCGGCACACCTGACACACAAGGCCAGCGAGCTTGGCCTTCGCAGAAATGCAGAAGCGCCGGGCACACAGCCCGGCGCTCACGGCACATTCACAACGGCGAATAGGTTTCCTGAAGCAAAACCCGCCGATATCAGAACGGCGTCGACAGTGGTTTGTCTTTGCCCAAACGACGCTCAAAAGGGACCCCCGCACTTTCGCAGATGGCTTCCCAGATTTCGCGCGGCTCGTAACCAGCGTCAAAAGCTTCGGCCGGGGTGCGGGAACCAAGCGAACTCAATGCGAGATCAGTGTGCAGCGAACGAGCGCGCATTGAACCGAACTCATCTTCCATGAGCTCCCAGTAAACAGTGTGCTGCATCAGCTGATAATCAGCGCTGCGGCGCCAGGGCATCCCCGCCCAGGTAGCTTTCAGACATTTCAGCCGGCACGGTGTCCGGAATTTCGACGCCTTCGGCCAGAGCGATGCGATCGCTGACTTCGCGCAGAACAACGGACAGCGGAACATCAAGAGCAGAGCAAATGGATGCCAGAAGCTCCGACGATGCTTCTTTCTGACCGCGTTCGATTTCGCTGAGGTAGCCGAGTGAAACGCGCGCACCCGTCGAAACATCGCGCAGAGTGCGGTTCTGACGGCGGCGCGCCGAGCGCAGAGTGTCGCCGATTTCCGTACGGACGAGAGTCATAGGTGGCCTCCCTCTAGGCGACTCGTAAAAATCTGTTCGTTCATCATCTACCACCAACCACGGCCGGTGAAGATTTGTTCCCCAAGCCTACAGGCAGGCCCTGACTCAAGCACTGATGATCCATTCAGGTTTCAGCGCGCTCGTGCCCAAAAGCACCCACAGACCACGCACTGCTCATTTCACGGCCGCGGCCAGAAGTTCCAAACAGGCATCGACAACCTGACTGCGGATCTGCGCTCGGCTGCCCGAAAAGTCGAACCGCTCAACTCGTCCGCGCCCTTCGCCGTCGCCAGCACCAGCATCGCCGGCAGAACCACCGCCGGCTTCCCACAGCCCGATGTACACCCGGCCGACGGGCTTGCCGTCCTGCGGGTCAGGCCCGGCAACCCCAGTACAGGACACCCCGAAGTCAGCACCGCAGACTTCAGCGGCACCTCGTGCCATCTGCAGAGCGACATCCGGATCAACCGCACCCCGCTCGCTCAGGAGATCAGCATCGACCCCGGCCAAGCTGTGCTTAAGTCCGGTCGCGTAGGTCACCAGTCCCCCTCGCAGAACTGCCGAGGCACCCGGCACGTCTGCCAGCGAAGCGGCCAGAAGACCTGCCGTCAGGGATTCGCAGGTGGCAACCGTCAGGCCGCGCTTGGTCGCTGCGGCAATGACTTCGCGGGCAGCCGGCCGCGGCTCACCAGCGGCGCGAACACCACTAGGCCGCGGCTCACCAGCGGCACCAACCGTCTCAACGCCACCAGCCGCATTCACAGCGCTCAGCCTGCCTGTTTCAATGCCCGGCTAACATCAACCACGTACTGCATGCCCGACCACAGGGTCTGGACGATCGCGGCAACGAGGATCACCCATGCCACAACCAGCAGTCCCACGGTCAGTCCGGAAATGCCCAGGTGTCCAACCGGAACCACCAGGAGCAGCAGTCCCACGGCCACAGTCTGCAGAACAGTCTTGATCTTGCCACCCTTCGAAGCCGGCAGCACGATCTTCTTCACCACGATCAGACGCATCACGGTAATGCCGTATTCGCGCACAAGGATGATGACCGGCACCCACCACGGCAGACCGCCGGGCCCGCCGATGATCGCCAGACCGATGAACGCTGCGGACATGAGCGCTTTGTCGGCAATCGGGTCGGCAATTTTGCCGAAGTCGGTGATCAGCCCGTATTTGCGGGCCACCGTGCCGTCAATCCAGTCGGTGATCATCGCCAGGCAGAAGATCCCGAACGCCCACAGTCTCAGGACCGGGTCCTGCCCGCCCTGGGACAGGAGCAGCCACAGGAACAGCGGAACCATGAGGATCCGCAGGACCGTCAAAGCGTTGGGCACATTCCACGAACTGGGTGCCTGTTTCGAAGTTTCCATCATGCTCACTGTATCGCTCAGCGGCCGGTGAGATCCCAAGCGTCCTCGCCGCCGGCTTCCACGACCTCGAGCCCGGTTTCGGCGTCGTAAGTCCGCCCGCTGTCATCCGTGTAGTCGGAATGGCTGAGCGGGTCTGACGAGGCGGAGCTCACCTGGTCCCCTCCTACCCCACCGGGGTTGGTGTCGGCTGGGGCGGCAGGTGCGGTGTCTGCGGGTGCTGATTCTTCTGCAGGCGGAGTTTCGCCCTTGATGTAGGCGAGTGTGGCCGGGAGGTCTTCCGGTTTGACCAGCACGTCGCGAGCCTTTGAACCTTCGGACGGGCCGACGATTCCACGGGACTCCATGAGGTCCATGAGTCGTCCCGCACGGGCGAAGCCCACGCGCAGTTTGCGCTGCAGCATCGAGGTCGAACCGAACTGAGTTGTGACGACGAGTTCGACGGCCTGCAGCAGGTCGTCCATGTCGTCGCCGATCTCTTCGTCGATCTGCTTCTGCGGGGCAGCCTGCTGGACGTCTTCACGGTAGTTCGGCGACAGCTGGCCCTTGACGTGTTCAACGACCTTTTCGATTTCGGATTCGTTGATCCACGCACCCTGCACGCGCATGGGGCGGGAGGCGCCCATCGGCAGGAACAGAGCGTCACCCTGGCCGATGAGCTTTTCAGCACCCGGCTGATCGAGGACCACGCGGGAGTCTGCCAGCGACGAGGTTGCAAACGCCAGGCGGGAGGGCACGTTCGCCTTGATAAGACCGGTGACAACATCAACCGACGGACGCTGGGTGGCAAGCACCAGGTGAATGCCGGCGGCGCGCGCCAGCTGAGTGATGCGCTGAATCGATGCTTCAACATCGCGCGGGGCGACCATCATGAGGTCGGCGAGCTCATCCACAACCACCAGCAGGTACGGGTAGGGCTGAAGCGTGCGCTCCGAACCGGCAGGCGGCGAGATGCGTCCTTCGCGGACGGCCTTGTTGAATTCGCGCACGTGCTTGAAGCCGAAGTGTGCGAGGTCGTCGTAGCGGGCATCCATTTCCTTGACAACCCACTCGAGGGCTTCTGCAGCCTTCTTCGGGTTGGTGATGATGGGGGTGATGAGGTGCGGGATGCCGTCGTAGATCGTCAGCTCCACACGCTTGGGGTCCACAAGGATCATGCGCACGTCATCCGGGGTTGCGCGCATCATGATCGAGGTGATCATGGAGTTGATGAAGCTCGACTTACCGGAACCGGTGGCACCGGCCACGAGCATGTGCGGCATCTTCGACAGATCGGCAACAACGAAGCCGCCTTCGACGTCCTTGCCCACACCGACAACCATCGGGTGTTCCGTCTGGCGGGCCGCACCGGAGCGCAGAACATCGCCGAGCACGACCGTTTCGCGGTCGCTGTTGGGGATCTCGATGCCGATTGCGGACTTGCCTGGGATCGGCGACAGGATCCGCACTTCAGCACTGGCCACCGCGTAGGCGATGTTCTTCGACAGGTTGGTGATCTTCTCAACCTTGGTACCCGGTCCCAGCTCAACTTCGTAGCGGGTAACCGTCGGTCCGCGGCTGAAGCCGGTCACTTCGGCGTTGATCTTGAACTCTGCGAAGACATCGCGCAGTGCTGCGACAACACGGTCGTTGGCTTCCGAACGCTCCTTGGCCGGAGGACCAGCTGAGAGCAGATCAGTGCTCGGCAGCGTGTATGTGACGTCACCATCAAGGGACAGCTGGGTAACGCGTTCGGGGAGTTCGCCGGTCGGCTGCGGGGCCGGTGTGGACACCGCGGGAACAACGTCTGCCTTCTTGGCAGCACTGGCATCCGCTTCCTCTTCAGCGCCATCGTCCATGCCGAGGCTCTTCTTAAGCTCAGCGCGTTCCTTTTCGGCCTTTGTCTGGCGGCGCTGGCCGGGCTTGGGCGCATCGACGTCGAAGACTTCCGTTTCGGCGTCTTCAGCGACAGGTGCGGCATAAGCACTCGATGCGGGCATGACGGTGGTCTGCTGCTGCGAGGGCGGAGTTTCGGACTCTTCGATGACAGCCTTGTCATAGGCCCGCGACTTCTCAGCATCAGCGTCGTCCTGCTTCTTCCGGCCGCGGCGCTTTGCGCCCATCGGTTTCAGCGTGGACGTGCGACGGTCTTCGGCGACCAGGTCAACACTGCCTTCGTCACCATCCTCAGACCGCTGCGAACGTCCGCCGGTCAGACGGTCGTAGGCGCCCATGAGGCGCGAAGGGATCTCCTGCACCGGAGTTGCCGTGATGACGAGCACCGAGAACAGCCCCAGCAGGATCAGCAGCGGAACCGCAACGTATTCGGTGACAGCAGCCACAAGGGGCGTCGCCAAGAGGAAGCCGATGGCGCCTCCCCCGTTGGCCATCGCCTCGTGCGAATTGGCGAACGTGGGCACCCCGACATAGATGTGCGCAAGACCGGCAGCGGCGGCGACGAAGCCGATGAGGCCGAACAGAATGCGGTTGTTGCCGCGGGTGTCAGCACCGCGCATGAACAGGCGCACGGCGTAGCCCACGAAGATGATCGGCAGGGCGAGCGCAACACGACCCGCGGTGCCTTCGACGACAGCGCGCACTGCACCGCCGATGGCTCCGGGAATGTTCCACCATTCGAATGCGGCGACGACGAGGGCTAAGCCGATGAGGAAGAAGCCGGTGCCGTCACGGCGGGTTGGCGATGGGTCGTCGTGGGGTTCTTCTGAGAACACCTTGCGGGTTCGATCGCCTGCCATGCGGGAAACTCCCATCCATGCCCCGGTCACCGGGTTTGCTTTCTTGGGCCCCGCTTCGGGTTCGGCAGATGCACTGCTCGCGCGCCTCTTGCGCTTACCAGCAGCGGGGGAAGTCGTACTGGTCGCCATGGAACCATAGTAGGCCCGCAGGCGGCCCAGGCCGCGTATTCTGTGGTCTGCGGCGTGTAGCACGCCCACCTGTCAACACGAGGAGAACCATGAACCGCATCTGGTCGCTGCACGGCGATGGCAAGTCTGTTTCCCCGGGCGAGGTGGTGCTTCCTCGGGAGCGTCTGACCTGGGGGCGGACGTTCGGGATCGGGGCCCAGCACGTTGTCGCGATGTTCGGTGCGACGTTCCTTGTGCCGCTTCTCACAGGTTTTCCGCCGTCGACGACGCTGTTCTTCACTGCGATCGGCACACTGCTGTTCCTGCTGATCACCCTGGGCAAGATGCCGTCGTATCTCGGTTCGTCTTTTGCGCTGCTGGCACCGATCGGGGCGATCACCGGTTTTGATCCGGAGTCCGGGCTGGGTGTTGATCCCGAGCGGATGGCGCTTGCTCAGGGTGGAATCATCACGACGGGTGTTGCACTACTGGTGATCGGCGTGATCGTGCACTTTGCCGGTGTGCGCTGGATTGAGGTGACGATGCCGCCGGTTGTCACAGGTGCGATTGTGGCGCTCATCGGCTTCAATCTGGCTCCTGCCGCGTGGAACTGGGTGAAGCTCGCACCCGTTACGGCGATGGTGACGATCGGGGCGATTCTGTTCATCACGGTGTTTTTCCGCGGCATCATCGGCAGGCTTTCGATCCTGTTCGGGGTGGCCGCGGGCTACATCACCGCAGTTCTCCGAGGCGAAGTGGACTTCTCCGCCATCGGCGAGGCTTCATGGGTTGGCCTGCCCACATTCCACGCACCGGCTTTTGACGCCTCGCACCTGGGTTTGTTCATTCCTGTGGTGTTTGTTCTGGTGGCGGAGAACATCGGCCACGTGAAGTCCGTGTCGGCTATGACCGGCCAGAACCTCGACCCGATCACGGGACGCGCGCTCATCGCCGATGGCCTTTCAACTGCCCTGGCCGGTTCCGGCGGCGGTTCCGGTACGACGACGTACGCCGAAAACATCGGTGTTATGGCCGCAACCCGCGTGTATTCGACGGCGGCCTACATGTTTGCTGCCCTGTGTGCGCTGGCCCTGTCGATGACGCCGAAGTTCGGTGCGGCCATTGCCACCATCCCGCCGGGCGTTCTCGGCGGTGCCGCGACTGTTCTCTACGGCATGATCGGCATGCTCGGCATCCGCATTTGGGTGCAGAACCGCGTCGACTTTTCCGACCCTGTCAACCTCAACACGGCGGCAGTTGCCATGATCACCGCCATCGCCAACTACACGTGGGCTCCGGCTGGCATGCGCTTTGAGGGCATCGCCATCGGCACCGCGTGCGCTATCGGCATCTACCACCTCATGCGAACCATCGCGAAGATCCGGGGTACGAGCCATGAATCCGCAAGCCCCGCCTCGGCCCCGGCCGGCAAAGAGGCCGGGATCGACGTCCCGCGCACCAAGGGACACCAAGACTGGCCAGACTGACCCGCAGGCAAAACCAGCTAAGAGTCCGCGGCAGCAGGTCGAGGTCATGAGGCTGCTCCTACACTGAAGTACATGGCATTCACCAAACAGCGCGCAGGTACTCCCACTGGCTTCTTCCAAGCTGAAGCTGCCGGTCTGCGATGGCTGGCTGAACCCGGGGTCATTCCGGTGGTTCGGGTCCTCGGCGTGACCGATGACCGGCTCGAGCTTGAACGACTGGAGTCTGCTCCCTCGACTCCCGAGGCGGCGCGCACCTTTGGTGCGCAGCTGGCCTGCCTGCACAGCTCAGGTGCACCGGGGTTCGGTTGGGCACCCCACTCCCCCGCCTACTTCGGCCCCCTGAGCCAGCCGTTCGAGGTGCCGGCGGCACCTCGTGAATCTTTCGGTGAGTTCTGGGCTGAGGACCGTCTGCGCCCGCTTTTGGAGCGCGCTCGCGGGCAGTTGGGAGCCCGCGGTGCGGCTGCGGTTGAAGAAGCAGTCGACCTCATCGCAGAAGGCGCCTACGACGGCATTGCCGCAGGGCCGGCAGAAGAACCAGCACGCGTCCACGGCGACCTGTGGAGCGGAAACGTCATGTGGACGGCCGACGGTGCGGTGCTCATAGACCCGGCCGCCCACGGCGGACACCGCTTGGAGGATTTGGCGATGCTCGCCATGTTCGGCGCTGCCCACCTGAACGAAATCTTCGCCGGCTATGAGTCCGAACACCCCATGCCGAGCGGCTGGCGTGACGATATTCCCGCACACCAGCTGTTCGGCCTTCTGGCCCACGTTCACCTGTTCGGATCGATGTACACGCCAGACACTGTGTCAGCCGCTGAAGAGGTTCTGCGCACCAGGTGACTGCCTTTGGGCGGCTGCTCTGCGACAGCTGCCCACGGACCGCTGCCAAAACGCACTGAGGCCCCCGCGAAGACTTCGCGGGGGCCTCAGTGTTGAGCTTCGGGAGGAGGATCCTTCAGCTCAGGTTTCCATCAGCCCAGCAGCTCGTAAGCCGGCAGGGTGAGGAAGTCGTGGTATTCGTCATCCAGCGCCATTTCGGTGAAGAGCTTGGTTGCCTGCTCGAGGTTGTCACCGGAGAGCTTCGCGGTCTCTTCGTCAATGAGCTTCTGCACGAAGTCCTTCGTGATCTGCTCACCCGAGTCGTCCAGCTTCACGCCTTCCTTGACCCACTGCCACACCTGGCTGCGGGAGATTTCAGCGGTCGCGGCGTCCTCCATCAGACCGTTGATGGCAGCGGCACCGTTGCCGTTGAGCCACGACTGGACGTACTGGATGCCTACCGAAATGTTGGTGCGCAGGCCGCCTTCCGTGATCTGGCCGGGGGTGTCCTTCACACTGAGGATGTCGGCTGCGGTGACGTTGACGTCTTCGCGCTTCTTGTCGATCTGGTTGGGGCGATCACCCAGAACCTTGGTGAAAGCTTCCTTGCAGGTTTCGACCATGCCGGGGTGGGCAACCCACGAACCGTCAAAGCCGTCGCCGGCTTCACGCGACTTGTCGTTCGTGACCTGGTCGTATGCCTTCTTGTTGGCTTCTTCGTCCTTCGAGGGGATGAACGCCGACATACCGCCGATGGCGTGTGCACCGCGCTTGTGGCAAGTGCGCACCAGAAGTTCGGTGTAGGCGCGCATGAACGGAACGGTCATGGTCACCTGAGCGCGGTCCGGGGTGATCCAGTCTTCGCCCTTGTTCCGGTGGGTCTTGATGACCGAGAAGATGTAGTCCCAACGGCCTGCGTTGAGCCCCGAGGAGTGTTCGCGCAGTTCGTAGAGGATCTCTTCCATTTCGAACGCCGCCGGGTAGGTTTCGATGAGGCAGGTGGCGCGGATGGTGCCGCGCGGAACGCCGAGGGCTTCCTGAGCGTCAACGAAGATGTTGTTCCACAGGCGGGCTTCCAGGTGCGATTCCATCTTCGGCAGGTAGAAGTAGGGGCCGCGGCCCTTTTCAATCTGCTTGCGGCCGGCACTTGCGAAGTACAGCACGAAGTCGACGATCGAACCGGAGACAGGAGTGCCGTCAACGAGGATGTGCTTTTCGGTCATGTGCCAGCCGCGGGGGCGCACGATGATTGTGGGCAGCTCTTCGTCGGGACGCAGCTTGTATTCCTTGCCGGTTTCTTCGGCAACGAAGTCGATTTCGCGGTTGGTTGCGTCAAGCAGGTTGATCTGTCCGCCGATGACGGAGTCCCACGCGGGAGTGTTGGCGTCTTCCTGGTCTGCCAGCCACGCCTTGGCGCCGGAGTTAAGCGCGTTGATCGTCATCTTGCGGTACGTGGGGCCGGTGACCTCAACACGGCGGTCTTCCAGGCCGGGGGCAGGAGGCGCCACCTGCCAGGTCTCGTCTTCGCGGATGGCCTTGGTCTCTTCGAGGAAGTCGAGTTCGCCGCCTTCGTCGAGGAACTTCTGGCGTTCGACGCGCGCGGCCAGGCGGTCCTGGCGTTCGCCTTCGTACTTGCGGTGCAGGTCGGCGATGAGCTGCAGGGCCTCAGCGGTGAGGACCTTGGAGTATTCGGGCTTGAGCTCAGCGGTGATTTCCATGCCTTCGGGCAGCTGCAGGTCGGCAGTGGTCATTGTCTGTCTCCTATTCGTGTGATTTCACATTGTGAAATCTTTGATTCACACATTGAAAGATTAGGCGGAAAAGCCGGCTGGAGTCAATAGCTGCCCCAGCCGGCTTCCGCATTGTCATAGTCAGGCGCTGGGCTTAGCGTGCGGGCCCACGACAACCATCGTTCCGGGGTTGAGGATGCCCTGGGGGTCCAAGGCTTTCTTGATGCGCTCGTTGAGTTCGTAGACGTCCTCGCCCAGGTAGTCCTTCAGCCAGGGCTGCTTGAGCTTGCCAACACCGTGCTCGCCGGTGATGGTTCCGCCCAGGTTGATGGCGAGGCTCATGACCTCGCCGTAGGCCTTATTGGCCCGCTCTTCCTCGCCCTCAACGGTGGGGTCGAAGACGACGAGCGGGTGGGTGTTGCCGTCACCGGCGTGAGCCATAACGGGAATGCGCACGCCGTTGCGCTCTGCGATTTCCGCAATGCCCACCACGAGGTCACCCAGCTTGGGAATGGGAACACCGACGTCCTCCAGAAGGATGGAGCCGGTCTTCTCGATGGCGGGAATTGCGTGGCGACGGGCAAAAGCAAACTGCTCGCCCTCATCCGGGTCGGTTGTCGACAGGCATTCGGTAGCACCGGCCGCGTTGCAGATGTCTTCCATCCGCTGCATTTCGGATGCCGCAAACTCTGCCGGTTCGTCCGACTGGATGATGAGCATGGCCGCCGCAGCGCGATCCAGGCCCATGCGCAGGTCGTCTTCAACGGCGTTGATGGTCGGGTTGTCCATGAATTCGAGCATTGAGGGCTGCATGCTGCGAGTGATGTCGAGGACAGCCTTCGAGGAGCACTCGAGGCTCGGGAAGATGGCCACGAGGGTCGATGGGGTGCGCTGCTGCGGCACCAGACGCAGGGTGATCTCGACGACGATGCCGAGCGCACCTTCCGAACCGATGAACAGCTTGGTCAGCGAGAACCCTGCCACATCCTTGACGCGGGGGCCGCCCAGCGTGATGAGCTTGCCGTCAGCCAGCACCACCTTCAGCCCAAGCACGTAGTCCGTTGTGACGCCGTACTTCACGCAGCACAGACCACCGGCATTGGTCGAAATGTTGCCGCCGATCGAGCAGAATTCGCGTGAAGCAGGGTCCGGCGGATACCACAGACCCTCAGCCTGAGCTGCCGCGTTGACTTCACCGTTGTACGCACCGGGCTGCACGACAGCGGTGCGGGTTGCAACGTCGATCGTGATGTCGCGCATTTTGTCCAAAGAAATGACGATCGCGCCGTCCTGCGCAGTGGAGCCGCCCGACAGACCCGAACCGGCGCCCCGGGGAATGACGGGGACATCGTGCTTCGCCGCCCAGCGCACCGCAGTCTGCACGTGCTCAGCGCTGCGCGCACGCACAACGGCCAGCGGCATGCCGGCGTTGGGATCGTTCGCACGGTCGCGACGGTACGCCTCCATCTGGTCGGGATTGACGGTGACAACACCCTCGGGCAGGGAGGAGATCAGTTCTTCGAGCATTTGCCCACCTTTTGCGTATCAACGGCAAGGTACAGAAATGAATTTTCATTTCCATCTAGTGAAATTAGTATACTACGCTAGATGTGTTCTACGTCGCATTGTCACGTGTGTGCAGTCAGGAGGCGAATTGGCACCGACATCGCGAGTTCAATCAGTCGACCGCACCCTCGACGTCCTCGAGGCGCTCGGCTCCATGGGCGGGGCTGCCCGCTCCATCGACATCGCAGAGCAGCTGAGTCTTCCGGCCCCGACGGTCCACCGCATTCTGGCGACCCTGTCCGCCCGCGGCTACGTGGGACAGCTCCCCGACAAACGCTACTCCCTGGGAGCTGCCCTCATCCGCCTGGGCGCGCAGGCAGCCGCGCAGGTCGGCTATGATCTGCAGCCGATCCTCGACGAACTCGCGGGCAAACTCGGCGAAACCGTCAACCTCGCGTTTATGCAGGGCACAACCATGACGTACGTCGCCCAGGCGGCATCCCGCCGATCCATGCGCATGTTCACAGAAGTCGGCGCACGCGTGCCGATGCACAGCTCCGGCGTAGGCAAAGCAACGCTTGCCCACCTGCCCTCCGGTGAGGTCGAAGCGATACTCGCCTCCACCTCGTCAATTGATGCCCCGGCACTGCGAGCCGAACTGGAGCTCAGCCGGGAACGCGGTTTCGCCCTTGATGACGAAGAACAGGAAATCGGCGTGCGGTGCCTGGCAGTGCACGTGCCCGGCGCACCCGTGCCCGCGGCACTCTCAACGTCCTCCCCCACGTCCCGTCTGACGGAAGACGTCTACGACTCCTTCGCCAAAGAACTGCATGCCGCAGCGGCAAAGCTGACCGCGGTGTGGGAGGCGCGCCCCTAAGCCGCACGTCCGCACACGGCGCGCAAACAGACCGCAGACAAAGGCTGGGCGAGGGTTTCCCCTCGCCCAGCCTTTCAAGTTCTCAGAGTCAGCGCCTAAGCAGCTCCGACGCTCAGTCTTCGTCGCCGACAAGAACAACCATCGGCACGATCATCGGACCGCGCCGCAGCTTGGTCGACAGCCACCGGCCGATGGTGCGGCGAATGATCTGCTGCAGGCGGTGCTGATTCTTCACACCGTCATCGAGCGCGTCTTCAACAGCCTTCGTTATCTTCGGCTTAATGGTGTCGAAAACACGGTCGTGCTCAGCAACACCGCGCGTGTGGATTTCCGGCCCGGCAACGATCTCGCGGTTCTTCACATCGATCGTCATGAAGATCGACACGAAGCCCTCGCCGGCCAGCACGCGACGGTCGCGCAGATCGTCTTCCGTGACGTAGCCGACCGACTTGCCGTCGACGAAAACGTATTCGCACGGCACAGCTCCGACTATCGAAGCCTGCCCGTCCTTGAGGTCAACAACCCAGCCGTCGTCGGCGACGACAACCTTTTCCTTGGGCACGCCGGTTTCCATTGCCAGCTTCGCGTTGGCGAGCATGTGGCGCCACTCGCCGTGAACCGGCATAACACCCTTGGGCCCCACAATGTTGTAGGCGTACAGGAGCTCACCGGCCGATGCGTGGCCGGACACGTGCACCGCGGCATTGCCCTTGTGGATCACGGTTGCACCCAGGCGCATGAGACCGTTGATCACGCGGGACACCGAGTTTTCATTGCCCGGGATGAGCGAACTTGCCAGGATGACGGTGTCGCCCTCGGTCAGGTCGATCTGGTGGGTGCCGTTGGCCATACGCGACAGTGCCGCCATGGGCTCGCCCTGCGAACCGGTGCACATGAGCACCACCTGGTCTTCGGGGAGGTCTTCGACCTGTTTGATGTCGATGATCGAACCCGCTGGAGCCTGAAGGTAGCCCAGCTCCTGGGCGATCTTCATGTTCCGGACCATGGACCGGCCGACAAACGCCACCTTGCGTCCGTGGGCGACAGCAGCTTCTAGAACCTGCTGCACACGGTGGACGTGTGATGCGAAGGACGCGACGATCACACGGCGCGAGGCGTGGCTGAACTGCTGTTCAAGCACCCGCCCGATGTTGCGTTCGTGGGCTGTGAAGCCGGGAACTTCCGCGTTGGTGGAGTCCGTCAGGAAGAGGTCGACGCCTTCTTCTCCGACACGGGCGAAAGAGCGCAGGTCCGTAATCCGGCCGTCCAGGGGCAGCTGGTCCATTTTGAAGTCACCCGTGTGCAGGATGGTTCCCGCATTCGTGCGCAGGAAAATGGCCAGAGCATCCGGAATGGAGTGGTTGACGGCAATGAACTCGAGGTCGAACGGACCGAGCTTTTCGCGGTCGCCTTCCGACACGACTTTCGTCTTGGCCCGCACGCGGTGCTCTTTGAGCTTCGGTTCGACAAGAGCCAGGGTCAGGGTTGAACCGAGAACCGGGACGTCGCGGCCCAGTTTGCGCAGCAGGTAGGGCACAGCGCCGATGTGGTCTTCGTGGCCGTGGGTCAGCGCAATGCCGACAACGTCTTTTTCGCGCCCGTCAAGGTACGAAAAGTCCGGCAGGATGAGGTCGACTCCCGGCTGTTCTTCTTCGGGAAAGAGCACACCGGCATCGATGATGAGCAGTTTGCCTTCGGTCTCGAAGACCGTCATGTTGCGCCCGACTTCACCGAGACCGCCAAGAGCGACGATCCGCAGGGCGTTGGGGTCGACCTTCGGGGGTGTTCCGAGGTCGGTTGGCAGTTCAATCACTGAAGAAAACCGTGTCCTTCCAATGTTCGGCGCAGGAAGTCGACCTGGTCCGCCGTGGCCGGCAGAAGAGGCATGCGAACTGCGCGGGAGGGAATCACGCCCATGAGCTCAAGGCAGGCCTTGGCGGCAACCACTCCGGGCATGTGATTCATGATTGCATCGACCGCAGGAGCAAGGTCCAGGGCCAGGCGGCGAGCCGCGGCGATGTCATTCGCAGCGACCAAATCCACCATTTCAGACAGGGGGCGGGCAATGACGTGCGCCGCAACCGAAACCACGCCTACGGCACCGGAGGCCAGCAGCGGCAGGTTAAGGGCGTCTTCGCCCGAGTAGTACACAAGATCAGTGCTGCCCATGACCTCGATCGTCGATGCGAGGTCGCCCTTGGCATCTTTGACCGCGAGGATTGTGGGGCACTCGGCCAGTTCGATGAGCGTTTCTTTTTCAATCGGAACACCCGACCGGCCGGGAATGTCGTAGAGCATGACCGGCAGGTCCGAAGCATCGGCGATTGCCCGCATGTGCTCGGCAATGGCCGCCTGCGACGGTTTGGAGTAGTAGGGCGTGACGGCAAGAAGTCCATCGGCGCCGGCTTCGACGGCCTGTTCGACATTCGCAATCGAGGTGCGCGTGTCGTTTGTGCCGATGCCCGCAACGACGCGGACGTTTTCCGGCACGGCTTCTTTCACGGCGCGCAGAAGGTCGCCCTTTTCCTCAAACGACGTTGTCGGTGATTCACCGGTGGTGCCGGAGACGACGAGCATGTCGTTGCCCGTGGCCACCAGGTGCTTGGCAACAGCCTGCAGCGCATCGAAGTCGACGTCATCACCCTTGAAGGGCGTCACCATCGCCGTACCGACGCGACCGAAAGCTGCAATCGCTTCCGCTGCCTGTGAATCTCCCTGAATAGCCATGCCCCTACTGTACCGTCAGCAGGTGTCGAAGTGGCCCGTGACCACGGTCAAGCCGTGGCAGAATCGAGCCCATGAACTCTGCGAACAGGCTCTTCCCGCCCGGGCGTCTGCAGTGGCTGGATGCGGCGCGCGGCCTGGCCCTCTTCGGGATGATCGTCACCCACTTCTTCAGTCTCAGCACGGACGACCTCGAACCGACCTGGGCCGTTGTGTTCGCGGGCCGTTCCAGCGCCCTGTTCGCAGTTCTTGCTGGTTTTTCTCTGGTTCTGGCTTCACGTTCACGGGCTCTGTCCACCCCGGGCAAAGCCATTGCAGCCGCGGTCATCCGCGGAATCATCATCTTCGCAATCGGCCTCGTGCTCGGCACTGTCAGCACTCGCCTGGCCATCATCCTGACCGTCTACGGCTTCCTGTTCATTGCCGCGTCCGTCTTGCTTCCCCTGCGCGGTCGCACACTTGCAGCACTCGCAGCCGTGTGGCTCGCAGCCTCTCCCCTCGTGTCCCACGCAGTCCGCGCCCACTGGCAGCTGGAACAGGACTTCAACGTCCCGAGCCTCGATTCGCTTTATGATCCGGCGGGCTTGCTGCAGTCAGTTGTGCTCACCGGCTATTACCCCGCGCTGCAGTGGATGAGCTACATCCTCGTGGGCATGGCGCTCGCGCATGTCCCCTGGTCACGGCAGACTGCAATAACGGCGAGCGCTGTCGGTCTGGGAACAGCCATTATGGCCTCAGCCATCTCATCCCTGCTTCTGGTGAGCCGCGGCTGGGAGGTGCTTTCCGCCTCGGCGGCTGAAGAACCGGGCCTTCTTGAACAGGCGACGACCTACGGCAACTGGGGAACCGTCCCCACCGACACCGCGTGGTGGCTGGCAGTGAACGGCCCGCACACCGGCACTCCCCCGGACCTCGTGGGAACAGCGGGAGTCGCGGTGGCGGTCATCGGGGTGTTCTGTCTGCTGTTCACCAGCTTCCCCGCGCTCGCTCCGCGTCTTCTGCTGCCGCTGACCGCCCCCGGCTCAATGGCGCTGACCGCGTATTCCCTGCACGTGGTGCTGCTCGAAATGACTGCCGGCATGGCACCAACACAGGAGTATGTGACGCACGCGCTGGTGCTCATCGGCATCGCCGTGGTGTGGAAGCCCCTCATTTCGCGGCGAGGTCCGTTGGAGACCGCTATCGCCGCGATTGTGCGGCTGGCAGTGCGCGGAAAGCGGACGAGGCGGGGTCAAGTCGACCGAGTCGGTTGAGGAGCGCCGAGGTTCGGCTGGATCAGCTGGATTCGCGGCGAGCGGTTCGCTCCATTGTGATGGCCTTGCGCATGGTGCTGCGGGCGCGCCGGCGGTCGCCGGCTGCGTCGTAGGCCATTGACAGGCGGAACCACGACCGCCAGTCATCCGGCGCTTCCTCGGCTTCGCGAGCGTAGAGCTCAAACTGTTCGTCGGCGGCCTCGCGGACAATCCGCCCGCCCGGTGTGCGCGGGAGATCATCCGCTGGGAGCCCGCCTTCCTCGGCCAGCTGCTTGCCCAAACGCTCAATGCGAGCGCCGAACAGAAGCTCAACGATCAGCGCCCACGCCCCGATGATCGGCAGGACCAGCAGCGCGACCGCCAGCAGCTTCGCAACGATATTCGGTTCGCGCAGCATGATCATGCCGCGCTGCACCATAAAGATGAGGTACAGGAGCAGCAGCACCGAAATGACTGCCGCCCCGATCTTCGCTTTGGACATCAGAGGTACTTTTCCAGCCCCACCGTCAGGCCGGGCTGCTGGTCGACCTTGCCGACAGCGGTGATGATGCCCGACATAAAGGCTTCGGTCGAGTGTGAGTCCGTGCGGATGGTGAGTGCTTCGTGAGCTGAGCCGAAGTGAATTTCCTCGGAAGCATTCATGCCCAGCTGGCGGACGGCGTGCACGTGAATGCC
Source organism: Brevibacterium sp. HMSC22B09 (assembly GCF_001806795.1). NCBI lineage: Bacteria > Bacillati > Actinomycetota > Actinomycetes > Micrococcales > Brevibacteriaceae > Brevibacterium > Brevibacterium sp. HMSC22B09. The sequence continues at coordinate 58,550 of NZ_KV786000.1, forward strand.
GTCGATCACGGCTCCGCGAGCACCGTGCGGGTCGTCCTCTGTTGCGTCGGGAACATCCGGCAGGCCCGCATCGCGGCGCACTGCGGCAATCCGCTGGGCGGTCGACACGGCTGTGCCGGATGGAGCGTCGAGTTTGCGCGTGTGATGGATTTCGATGACTTCAGCAGAATCGAAATAGGGTGCAGCGAGCTCAGCGAACTGCATGGCGAGAACCGCCCCAATGGAAAAGTTCGGCGCGATGAGAACACCGACGTCCGGGTGCTGCTCGGTCAGCTGTTCCAGGCGCTGCAGACGTTCGTCACTCCACCCCGTTGTGCCCACGACACAGTGGATGCCGTGGCTGACCAGAAAGTGAACATTGTCTTCCGTTGATTTGGGCACAGTGAGCTCAACGGCGACGTCCGCTCCGGCTTCCACCACGGCGGAAAGATCGTCCCCACGGCCGATCGTCGCCACCAGCTCCATGCCGTCGGCTGCTTTCACCGCTTCGACGGCGTGCGAGCCCATGCGTCCTGATGCTCCGATGACTGCGACTTTGACTGCCACGTGATTCCCTTTCTGTCGGTCAGGTCCATTTTGTCATCCCACCGCGGTGTTAATATCAAAGACCATGCAGGCTCCCCTCGGATTCGACAGCGCAGAATACATCCGCCAACAGTCAGCACACATCGCCCAGCGGCGCCGCGACATCGGCGGCAAGCTCTACCTCGAAATGGGCGGCAAGCTCTTCGACGACAATCACGCCTCACGCGTTCTGCCGGGCTTCACCCCGGACAACAAACTGGCAATGCTTGCCGAACTGAAAAACGAACTCGAAATCCTCGTCTGCGTCAGCGCGCGCGATCTCGACCGGCACAAAATCCGGGCCGACCTGGGAATCAGCTATGAGGACGACGTCCTGCGGCTGATCGACGCGTTCCGCGACGAGGGCTTCACCGTCAACAACGTCGTCATGACCCAGCTGGACGACGGCAACCTCAAAGCCCGCGAATTCATCACCAAGCTCGAACGCCTGGGGCTCACGGTCGCCCGACACGTGACCATCCCCGGCTACCCCAGCAACACCTCGCTCATCATGAGCGAAGACGGCTTCGGCAGAAACGACTGGGTCGAAACCACCCGCGACCTCATCGTCGTCACCGGCCCCGGCCCGGGGTCAGGCAAACTCGCCACGTGCCTGTCGCAGCTCTACCTCGACAGCCAGCGCGGCATCACCTCCGGCTACGCAAAGTTTGAGACCTTTCCCATCTGGAACCTCCCCCTGGAACACCCGGTCAACCTGGCCTACGAAGCTGCAACGGCAGACCTTGACGACATCAACGTCATCGATGCCTACCACCTGCGCGCATACGGCCGGGAAGCCACGAGCTACAACCGAGACATCGAAGTGTTCCCGCTGCTGAAGGCCACCCTCGAAGAGCTCTACGGAGAATCGCCCTACCAGTCCCCAACCGACATGGGTGTGAACATGGTGGGCATGTGCATCAGCGACGACGGCGTCGTGCGGCACGCGGCCCAACAGGAAATCATCCGCCGCTACTTCACCGCGCTTGCTGACGAACGCCGAGAAAACGTCGACAACACGGTGTCAGAGCGGATCGCCGTCATCATGCGCAGAGCACAGATCACCCCGGCGGACAGGCCGATCATCGGCATTGCCCAGAACCTTGAAGCATCCACGGGGCAGCCGGCTTCGGCCATGCAGCTGCACGACGGCACCATCATCACCGGCAAAACCTCTGAACTGCTGGGCTGCTCAGCCGCCATGCTGCTCAACGCGCTCAAACACCTGGCGGGCATCGACCCGGACGTGCACCTGCTGCAGCCGGAGAACATCGAACCCATCCAGACACTCAAAACCCAGCACCTGGGAAGCCGCAATCCCCGCCTGCACATGGACGAAGTTCTCATCGCACTATCAGCCTCAGCTACGGCTGACCAGCACGCCGACGCCGCGCTGGCCAAGCTGAAGGACCTGCGCAGCTGCGATGTGCACACCACCACCCTCCTGGGTTCAGTGGACGAAGAGGTGTTCCGCAACCTGCAGATGCGCGTCACCTCGGACCCCAAGTACCAGCGCAAGTCGCTCTACCACAAACGCTGAGTTCAGGCAGGGCGGCCGGCAGCTTTGCCAGGAGCCGCGCTGCCCACAGAATCAGGGCACAGAAAAGGCGGGGAACACCATGTTCCCCGCCTTCTGCGTGTTGGAGCTATCAGCCCAGCAGGAGGCCTTCGCCCTGCTTGCGTGCGCGCTCGAAGCGAGCCTGGACGTCTTCCCAGTTCACAACGTTCCACCAGGCCTTGACGTAGTCAGCCTTGACGTTCTTGTAGTCGAGGTAGAAGGCGTGCTCCCACATGTCCAGCTGCAGCAGCGGGACGTAGCCCATCTGCACGTTGCCCTGCTGGTCGTAGAGCTGCTCGATGGTGAGCGCCTGACCCAGCAGGTCCCAGCCGAGAACAGCCCAGCCGGAGCCCTGGATGCTGGTTGCAACAGCTTCGAAGTGTCCGCGGAACTTGTCGAAGTCGCCGAAGGCGTCGTCGAGAGCGGCAGCGAGTTCGCCGGTCGGCTTGTCGCCGCCGTCCGGGGACATGTTGTTCCAGAAGATCGAGTGGTTGACGTGGCCGCCGAGGTTGAAGGAGAGATCCTTCGAAGCCTTGGCTGCGGCTGCGAAGTCACCCTTGTCGCGTGCTTCAGCCTGCTGTTCAAGAGCAGTGTTCACACCGTTGACGTAGGTCTGGTGGTGCTTGCTGTGGTGCAGTTCCATGATCTGGGCCGAGATGTGCGGCTCCAGAGCTGCGTAGCCGTAGGAAAGGTCGGGAAGATCGTACTTGACGGTCATGTCTTCCTCCTAAGAAGTCAATGAGCGACGTCTGTCGCTATCGCTTTCGAGCCTATCGAAGCTCGTCACCGGCTACAACGGGGGATGCCCAGCCGGTTATTCCAGATGGCAGGGCACCCCGACTGTGCTCATTTGCCGAACTGCGGGTTGTTGACCAGGTAGTCGGCTGTCGGTGAGTGTTCGTCCATGAGGAACAGACGCGGTGCCTGCGCCTTGCGCGCCTCGGCAAGACCGGCTGCCAGCTCGGCTGCATCCGTGACTTTCTGCGCCTCCATGCCAAGCGAGCGCGCCAGCGCGACGAAGTCCGGGCGTCCCAGTGCTACGGCTGTCGGTTCGTCGCCGCGTTCGAGCATTTCACGGGCGATCTCGCCATAGCCGCCGTTGTCCACAATGATGAACGACACGGCCAGCTGGTGCTCTACCGCGGCCATGAGCTCCTGGATGGTGAACATCGATCCACCGTCACCGGCAACCGCGATGACGTCTTCGTCGGGGCGGGCGAACTTCGCGCCGATGCCCGCCGGCAGGCTGTAGCCGAGTGTGCCGCCGCCGGCCGGGTACAGGTAGCGGTCACCCTCACGCAGCTGAACTCCCAGCTGCAGGCCGTAGTAGCAGGACATCGACGAATCACCCACGAGCGTCAGCGGGCCGTCAATCGTCTTCCGGTGTGTGTTGATGGCTTCGGTCAGGGCTTTAAACGGCTTGTGCCATTCAGCGCGTTCAGCTTCGATTTCCTCAGCCAGCGGAGCCGACCACAGTTCACCTTCGGCACGCTGCCCGCCGAGCTTCGCAACCAGTGCTTCAACCGCATCCTCAGCACGGGCCAACAGCGGATGCGACGGCGAGGCGTTTGTGATCATGGCGCGCTGGTCGATATCGATGCGAACAATTGTTTCGGGCAGCCGCATACCGGGGTCCCAGAACTCACTCGGGGCAAGCTCTGTGCCGATTGCGATGAGCGCGTCCGCCTGCCCCAGCAGGGTGTGGAATGCCGCCAGACCGCCGATGGCGCCAACCCGGTTGGGCGATTCGAGAACACCCATTCCAGCGGTCGTTTCGACAATAGGGGCGCCCAGAACCTCCGCGAGCTGCGCTGTGGCCCGACCGGCGCCTCGGGAGCCTCGCCCGGCAATGAGCAGCGGCTTCTTCGCAGAGCGAAGAGCCTGGGCCGCAGATTCCAGAACAGCCTCGTCCAGCGGCAGCCGGACATCTGTGGACACCGGCAGCACCGGTGTGTGCGGGCCCTCCTCTTCGATGACGTCCAGTGGGATTTCCAGGTAGACGGGCTTGTTGCGACCCGTCGTCATCGTCGCGAACGCGTGAGCGACCGCTTGCGGGATCTCGCTTGGCGCAGTCACCCGAACCGACGATTCGACAATGGAGTCAAAAACACCCGACTGTGAGCGGACCTCGTGCAGAAGGCCATTGCCCAGACCCGGGTGACGCACGGGAACACCCGGGCTGATCAGCAGCACCGGCACGGAGTCTGAATGCGCCTGCAGCATGGCTGCGGCCGCATTGAGTGCAGCCGGGCCGGTCGTGGTGACGAGCACGGACGGCTTGCCGGAGACACGCGCAGAACCATCGGCCGCATAGCCTCCGCCCTGTTCGTGCCGGGGTGTGATGACGCGAATCCCCTCGCTGTGCAGACCCGCGAAGATCTCAAGATTGTGCGTGCCGGGAATGCCGTACACCTGCTCGATGCCATGCGCTTTGAGTGCCGCGGCAAGCTGGCGTCCGCCGGTGGTGTTCATCGTGGTCCTTTCGCTCGGTGGCGTCGAGTACACAGAATGCAGTCGATGGGGTGGATCGTCACAAATCCAGGTCGTCACGCGGACCGACCGTGGCCATGGCCCATTCCTGTCCGAACAGGCGTGCGGCAAGCTCCCGCACATCTTCTGGGGTAACGGAGCGGGTCCGTTCGACGATTTCATCAGTCGTCAGAAGCGGCTGGCCGGTCAGTTCGCTGCGGCCCAAACGGTTCATCCGAACCGCGGAGCTCTCCATGGCGAGCACAGCGGAAGCCGCACTCGCAGAGGCAGTGTCTGCCACCTCGGCAGGACTCGGTCCGTTTTCGGCCAGTTCTGCGCACTCCGCACGGATGAGCCGCAGAACCTCCGGCGCATCTTCCGGTGCGCACCCGGCGTAGATTCCGAAGTCGCCGATGTCGCTGAACTGAGAGCCCGCGCAGTGCACCGAATAGGCCAGGCCGCGATCCTCACGGATGCTCTGGAACAGGCGCGAGGACATTCCGCCGCCCAGAAGCATCTGCAGGACTGCAAGCGTGAAGCGGTCCGGGTGCCCCAGGTGCAGGCCTTGGACACCCGTGAGCAGCACCTGCTGTTCGGTCGGTTTGACCAGTCCGCCGCGCGCAGCGTGGAACACGGGAGCCGGTTCGACTGCGGCACTCGAGGTGTCGCCAACCGGGGACGAGGTGCCACCCACCTCATCAGGCAGGTGCTCGGCTGCGCGCCGGCACGCCTGAACAACGGCTTCGTGTTCCGCTCCCCCGGCGGCCGCAATGACGATCCGCGGTCCCGTGTAGGCGTACGCGTAGTGGTCAACGAGTTCGCTGTGGTCCAGCTGCGCGATGCGCTGCTTTGTGGCGCCCACGGGACGGCCCAGGCCGGAACCGCGGTAGATGATCGAATCGTAGTGTTCGTAGAGAACATCAACCGGGTCATCAGCTGCCATCGCGAGTTCGTCGATGATGACTTTGCGTTCGCGTTCGAACTCCACCGGGTCCAGAAGCGAATTGAACACCATGTCGCACAGCACTTCGGCCGCGCGATCGAGGTCGTCGATGAGACAGCGGGCGTAGTAGGCGGTGTACTCCTTTGCGGTCACCGCGTTGGCTTCCCCGCCGAGCCTGTCGAATTCCCGCGCGATGTCCTTCGCGGTGCGCTGCCGGGTTCCCTTGAACAGCATGTGCTCAAGGAAGTGGGTGGAGCCGGCCGTGTCGTCGGTTTCGCTGCGTGAGCCCGAGCCGATCCAGATGCCGAAGGTCTCCGAGCCCAAGCCCGGCATTGTTTCGGTGATGATGCGAATACCAGACGGGAGGACAGTGCGGGCTACCGCACTGTCCTCCCGGTGAAGAGGTTCAGTCAAGGGTGAGGTCAGTCTTCGTCGGACGACTGCTCTTCGTCGACAACCGGAACCAGCGACAGCTTGCCGCGGTCGTCGATCTTCGAGATCTCAACCTGGATGGGCTGACCCACGCCGACAACGTCTTCGACGTCGTCAACGCGCTTGCCGCCGTTGAGCTTGCGCAGCTCGGAGATGTGCAGCAGCCCGTCCTTGCCGGGGCTGAGCGACACGAAGGCGCCGAAGCTCATGAGCTTCACGACGGTGCCCAGGTAGCGTTCGCCGACTTCCGGAACCTGCGGGTTGGCGATCGCGTTGATGGCGTCGCGAGCAGCTTCAGCAGACGGGCCGTCGGTTGAGCCGATCAGAACGGTGCCGTCGTCTTCGACCGAGATCTCCGCGCCGGTGTCTTCCTGGATCTGGTTGATCATCTTGCCCTTGGGGCCGATGACCTCGCCGATCTTGTCAACCGGGATGACAACCGACAGGATGCGCGGAGCGGTTGGAGCCATTTCAGCAGCCGGTCCGTCGATGGCTTCGCTCATGACATTGAGGATCGCGTGGCGGGCTTCCTTGGCCTGCTTCAGTGCGGCACCGAGCACGGAGGCCGGCAGGCCGTCAAGCTTGGTGTCCAGCTGGATAGCCGTGATGAAGTCTTCCGTTCCGGCGACCTTGAAGTCCATGTCGCCGAAGGCGTCTTCAGCGCCGAGGATGTCGGTCAGCGCGGCGTAGGCGCGCTGCGGGCCCGATTCGGTTTCGATGATGTCCGAAACCAGGCCCATGGCGATGCCTGCCACGGGTGCGCGCAGCGGCACACCGGCTGCCTGCAGCGACAGGGTCGAAGCACAGACCGAGCCCATCGAGGTCGAGCCGTTCGAGCCGAGAGCCTCCGACACCTGACGGATGGCGTACGGGAACTCCTCGCGGCTGGGCAGAACCGGAACGAGGGCGCGTTCAGCGAGGGCACCGTGGCCGATTTCGCGGCGCTTGGGGCTTCCGACGCGGCCGGTTTCACCGGTCGAGTACGGCGGGAAGTTGTAGTGGTGCATGTAGCGCTTGGAGGTTTCCGGCGCCAGCGAGTCGATCTGCTGTTCCATCTTGAGCATGTTGAGGGTCGAAACCCCGAGGATCTGGGTTTCGCCGCGCTCAAACAGTGCCGAACCGTGCACGCGAGGCAGAACATCAACATTGGCCGACAGCGGACGGATGTCCTTCAGACCACGACCGTCGATGCGCACCTGCTCGGTGAGGATGCGCTGGCGGATGATGTCCTTCGTAATCGCGTTGAGGGCGCCTGCGATTTCAGCTTCGCGGCCTTCGAACTTTTCGCCCAGCTGTTCGTAGAGGTCGTCCAGCAGAGCGTCAGCTGCGGCTTCGCGCTCCTGCTTGTCGGCGATCTGGAAGTTCTTGGCCTGCCTGTCGTAGGCGGCTTCCTTCACAGCGTCGTAGACGTCGTCTTCGTAGGCCTTGAAGATGGGGAACTCGGCAACCGGCTTGGCGGCCTTTTCGGCGAGTTCTTCCTGTGCGCGAACAAGTTCGCGGATGAAGGGCTTAGCGGCTTCCAGACCGGCTGCCACGACTTCTTCCGTGGGCTTCTGGCCACCGGCCTTGATAAGGTCCCAGGCCTGTTCGCCGGCTTCGGCTTCGACCATCATGATGGCCACGTCGCCGTCGACCACGCGACCGGCAACAGCCATGTTGAAAACAGCGTCCTTCAGCTGCGAGTGGTTGGGGAACGCAACCCACTGGTCTTCGATGAGCGCAATGCGCACACCGCCGATGGGGCCGGAGAACGGCAGTCCGCCCAGCTGGGTGGACATGGAGGCCGCGTTGATGGCCAGGGTGTCGTAGATGTGGTCGGGGTTGATCGACATGACCGTGACGACCACCTGGACTTCGTTGCGCAGGCCCTTGACGAAGGACGGGCGCAACGGGCGGTCAATCAGACGGCACGCGAGGATCGCGTCGGTGGTGGGACGACCTTCGCGGCGGAAGAACGAACCGGGGATCTTGCCGGCGGCGTACTGGCGCTCTTCGACGTCGACGGTCAGCGGGAAGAAGTCAAAGCCTTCGCGCGGGTTCTTGCTGGCGGTCGTGGTCGACAGCAGCATGGTGTCGTCGTCGAGGTAGGCAACGGCCGAACCGCTGGCCTGCTTGGCCAGACGGCCCGTTTCGAAGCGCACCGTGTGCGAACCGAAGCGCCCATTGTCAATGTGGGCAACTGAGGAATAAGGGTGAATACCCAAAAGAGTCTCCGTTCATAGGGGATGACTGAAAGCGTCCCCGCACCCGGTGCTCGATCGAAGCCCACGCACACTCTCTGTTGCGGAGGCCACTGTCGATCACCGGCAGAATGCGGGCTTGGACACCGCTCAGTGTATCAAGCACAGCGGCCCGCCTGCGGGATGCAGGCGGGCCGTTGAGTGAAGATCAGATGATCAGCGGCGAAGACCGAGCTTCGCGATGAGCGCACGGTAGCGCTCAATGTCGGTTTCAGCGAGGTACTTGAGCATACGACGACGCTGACCGACCAGCAGGAGCAGACCGCGACGCGAGTGGTGGTCGTGCTTGTGCTCCTTGAAGTGTTCGGTGAGGTCCTTGATACGGCGGCTCATGACGGCGATCTGAACTTCCGGGGAACCGGTGTCGCCTTCGTGGGTCGCGTATTCCTTGATGATTTCCTGCTTAACGGACTTGTCAAGTGCCATGCGGTTCTCCTTCAGAAATCGCTGCGCGGCGCACTCGCCTGGTGCGAATGCCCTATCAGACCGCGGCCGGCAAAACGGCAGAGACCACCTTAACACGCCCGCACCCCTCTGCGATAATCGAGCCATGGACACCACAAACGTAGAATCCTTCAGCCTCGATCACACAGCTGTCGCCGCACCCTATGTGCGCGTTGCCGACCGCACGGAGTTCCCCGGCGGAGTCGAACTCATCAAGTACGACGTCCGATTCTGCCAGCCCAACAAAGAACACCTCGACATGGCCGCCATCCACTCCATTGAGCACATGACGGCACACCACATGCGCAACCACACCGACGGCCTCGTCGACTTCTCCCCCATGGGCTGCCAGACCGGCTTCTACGCTCTGACAAACGGCATCGAACCGGCAGAGTTCCTGCCGATCCTGGAAAAGGCCTTCAACGACCTCCTGAAAGCCGAAGCTGTTCCCGCCGCAAATGAAACGCAGTGCGGCTGGGCGGCAAGCCACTCCCTTGAAGGCGCTAAGACCGCTGTGCGCGACTTCCTCGCCAAGCGCGGCGAATGGGATCAGGTGTTCGCCTGATGGCCCCCGGCCAGCTGCCCAGCGACCCCGTTGCCATCCAGGTGGCGATGGACCAGGAGGCCGCACCCTTCTTGGCCGCAGCCGAAAGCCGTGAGCACCTGCGGACACTCGGCCCGGCAGATTTTCACCGACTGGAGTTCGACTTCGGACCCGCTGTTCTCATTCGCAGCGGAATCGGCCTAGCGAACGCAACCACCGCAACAACACAGGCAGCCATGCTGTACGAACCGCGCGCCGTCATTTCCGCAGGGTCAGCCGGCGGCGTCGGAGAGGACATCGCAATTGCCGATGTGGTGATTGCCGACAGCGTGCGCTTCCACGACTCCGACGCCACCGCATTCGGCTACGAACCCGGCCAGGTGCCGGACATGCCCGCCGCCTACCCTGCAGACGCCCGACTGCTTGCCGCTGGGCGGCAGTGGGCCGCAGAGAATACCCGGGTGAAGTTCGGCGAGGCCCTGTCAGGCGCATCGTTCATCACGGAGGCCAACATCGGCCACATGCGGCAGACGTTCCCCGCGGCACTGAGCACGGACATGGAAACCGCCGCCATCGCACAGACGGCCCACACCTTCGGCGTTCCGTTCGGTGCAGTGCGCGCGATCTCAGACCTGTGCGGCCCGAAGGCCGGCGATGACTTTTCACTCAGCCTCGACGAGGCTGCCGAAATGTCAGCCGAGGCGACCCTCGGACTGCTGCGGGCATTCAATGCCCAGGGCGGCGCAGATGTCGCGGACGTCTAGGGCGATCTGCTCAATCAGCTGGTCGAGGCCGTTGAAGACGACCTGGCCGCGAATGCGGTGGGTGAATTCGACTTCGGCCTCGTCCCCGTAGACGTCGAGGTCTGCGAAGTCGACACCGATGATGTGTGCTTCCACGCGCCGGTCATCACCGTAGAACGTGGGGTTAGAGCCCACGGATATTGCCGTGGGCAGGCGCTCTCCGCCGTTGAAGCGAGTCCAGCCGGCATACACGCCGTCGGCCGGAATCATGCCGTCGACCAATCCGAGGTTGGCAGTCGGGAAGCCGAGTTCGCGACCTCGGGCGTTGCCGTGGACGACGGTTCCCGTCACCGAATGGGGTTCCCCCAGGATGTGGGCTGCCGCCGTGACATCACCAGCGTCGATGAGCGAGCGGACTTCTGTCGATGAGTAGCGTCCGCCGTCGTCGCCGAGGTCGTCAAGGCCGATGACGGTGTCGATTCCGCATTCCCTGCCATAGGTGCGCAGAGTATTGAGGTCTCCGGAGTTTCCGCGGCCGAAGCGGACATCGCTGCCGACGACAACCGCACTGGCGCGCATGTGGCCCACGAGGTAATCGCGGATGAACTCCTCTGGGCTCGCCTGCGCGAAGTCGAGGGTGTAGTGCTGAACGAGAACGGCATCGACGCCGGTTTCGGCGATCTTGTCGAGCTTCTCGTCAAGTCCCATGATGAGCTTCGGGGCGTGCTCGGGACTGTGCACGGCCGCCGGGTGAGGGTCGAAAGTCAGAACGACGGCGGGAACTGCGAGTCGTTTCGCCGTGGCAACGAGTTCACCCAGCACCAGCCGGTGGCCGCGGTGAACACCGTCGAAATTGCCGATCGTCACGGCGTTGGCCGTCTGCAGACGCTTAGGCCCGGCAGCGAACTCTGCTGTCGACCGGAAAATCTCCACGACGCTCCTTATGTTTGGGACGGGCTAAGCGTAGCGCACAAGAAACCGGGCTGCTTCACCCAGCACACCGGCCACTGCCAGCGACGCAAGGCTGCCGATGATGAACCTCTCCCCCGCCGCGCGGGACGCACGCAGCTCAGGAAAGCGTCCGAGCCCTTTGAGCGCGACGATGACGGCGAGAACTTCGGGCTGTCCCAGCGCAATGGCAACCGCCGCAGTGAACCTTTCGAGCAGACCGATCCACAGTCCCCCGCGGAGCAGACCAGGAGAGTCGATGGCGGGGGCGTCCTGCACTGCAGGCTCCTGTTTTATGTCCAACGCCGGCTTTTCCCGCCTGCTCGCGGCGGCTCGCAGAATGAGGGACGTCACGGGCCAGCCGATCAGTGAGGCCGCGAGTCCAGCGGCCAAAGCAGCCACCAGTTCAAGCATCGTGGCGTCCGTTCTCCTCGTTGAGCAGCAGCTCCAGCTGCGTGACTCCCTCTTCAACGGCCGCGGCCTTGGATGCCCGCAGCGAGTCAGACACCGCCTGCTGCGAGATCTGCAGCTGTTCGGCCACCTGGCGCTGAGTGTGCTTGCGGGCCAAGGAAAGAACTTCCCACTGCCTGTCGCTTGCCTTCTCGATCCAGTGCGCTGTGAAGCCGGCAAGCGTTTGGGCCGGCTCTACGGGCCCGGCAGGTGAGCAAACAGCGATTTCCTGCCATCGGTTTTTCGCGGTCTCAACGGCGCAGCGGGCGGCAAGAAACGCATCACCCCTAGAGGCCGCAGGTGTTTCTGCGAGCTCGGCGGAACCGATGCCGATTCCGACAGACCAACGCCCGCTGCGGAGAATAACCTCGAGTGCAGCAAGCACATCCGCCCCGGTGGCGAACACGCCCTGCACTTCATCCCCCACTGTCCGTTCAAAAGGCAGGACAGCTGAACACTCCGACGCAGCGGCCAACAAGGCCGGCACTCGGTCGGGTTCACTGCGCGAATCACGCTGATCGGCGTTGATGACGAACATAGAGACAGTATTTCAGCAAAGCAGCGTGCGAACAAGCAAAATAACTTGTTTTTTGTTTTACAAGTGATTACTGCTTGTAATCTTCGAGCGACGCGGTGCCCACCGCAATCTTCCACGCACCCTGCCGCGGCTCGACAACACCCACGAGCCTTCCGTCGGCAATTGCCGCACACCTGTCGGCGCTCGGATCGGCTGCGGGAATAGGCAGAAACCGCCCCTGCAGAAGACCACGCGCAACCTGCGCATCGACCGTCACTGCAGGCATGAGACCAGCCGCACCCGAACCGAGGTCGATCAGCTCAGGAGGCGGCACCTCGTCAACCTGACCCCGCTCTGGAAGCTCGTGGGCGTCATCAACGGAAAAAGGACCGATACGGGTCCGGCACAGAGCGGTCAGGTGCCCGTACACACCGAGGTCCTCGCCGATGTCACGAGCCAGGGCGCGGATGTAGGTGCCGGTGGAGCAGTCGACAGAGACATCAACGTCGATATGCGATTCAGCACGGCGAATATCGTGAATGTCGAAGCGAGAAACAGTCACCGAACGGGCTTTGAGCTGGACGTCTTCACCGGCGCGCACAAGCTCATAGGCCTTTTTGCCTTCGATCTTCACGGCAGAAACAGCCGACGGCACCTGCTCGATACTGCCTGTCTGCTTTGCCACGGCTTCCCGAATCTCAGCTTCGGTCAGCCCCGCCAAAACGGCCGGGTCGGCGAAACGATCGGGCGATGAGTCCGCATCGTCACTGGGCGTTGACGAGCCCAAGCGCATGGTGGCGGTGTAGGTTTTATCAGCCCCGACCACATAGGTCAGAAGCTTGGTCCCCTGCCCCAGACCAAGCACAAGAAGGCCCGTTGCCATGGGGTCAAGGGTGCCGGCGTGCCCCACCTTGCGGGTGCCGTACCAACGACGGGTGCGCGAAACGGCGTCGTGACTGGTGATCCCACCGGGCTTGTCTATCAGCAGAAGCCCGGTGGGACCAGAAGAAGATTTCGTCACTTCACAGAAATGTGGACGTGGTCAAAGTGGTTCGCGGTCGCGCTTCCGCGGTTTTCCATCTGCTTCCAACCGCGTCCGGGCATCCAGATTCGCTGCTCCCAGATGATGTACTTGATGTTGAGCTGCGAGGAGTTCTTGATCAGGTAGTTCGAAATGGCGTCGCCGGTCGAACCGGTGATCATAACGTCCACGGCGTTGCCCGTGTGGTGATCCGAACCGGGGTCATTGCGGCGGCCGCCATAGGACTTCACCTGCGGGAACTGGGCGCAGACCGCACGGTAAGCGGAAATCGCGTTGGGGGTGAGTCCGCTTTCAATAGACGAGGACACCGAGCACTTTGCGCCGGACACATTGCCCGAAGCCGCTGCGGCACCAGCAGAAGAGGACTTGCTGTCAGACGAGGAGCCGCTGCCGGAAGCACCGGATGCGGAGCCGTTCGAGGACGCTGCACCGGAACCGGCCGAACCGTCGGTGTTTTCCTCAACAGGTTCGGCAAGAGAGACCGCGCCGGCCTTGACCGACTTTTCGGCGTCCTTGGGAGCCTTGGGCGAAACGACGTCGGCTTCCGGGGCGAGCTTCGACGCGAAAGCTGCGGTGTCATCTTCGCCTGCGCCGTTGTTGGTCATAACGGCGGCCGATGTTGCAATTGCAGCACTTGCCGCAACGGGGACGGCAATAGCCGAAAGAACCGGGCGGCGGTTGACCTTCGCGAGGATCCCCGTGGAGGTCAGGGTTTCTGCTTCGCGGCGGGCGGAACGGCGGCCGGGCTGCGACGGGCGAAGCGCTCCAAGAAGATCAGCGACGTCAGCGAAAGCGCTCTTCTTAGGTGCTGAGTGTCTACCCACTGATGTTTCCAATCCTTAATGAACGTTACCGAAGCTTTATAAAGCATAGGGGGCGGCTGTGCACAATGCAAAGCCGCCCCCTACGAGTTTCGTCACATCCGGTCAGGCGTCGAAGTCGAAGTCCTCGTTCGGCTTTCGTTCCCTGGGCTTCCGGTAGGGGTCTTCGTCCCCTGCCGGAACCGCTCCCTTGGATGCGGCCGCGATTTCAGCATCGCGCGCCTGGGCCTTCGCCAGGAGGTTTTCGATGTCCTCAGCTGCCTGCGGTACAGCGTCCGCCGTGAACTCAAGAGTCGGGGTCAGTCGGATGCCCAGGCCCTTGCCCACTTCGGAGCGGATGAGACCGCGTGCCGATTCCAGCGCCGCCTGAGTTGAGGCCAGCTGTTCGTCGTCACCGAAGACCGTGTAGAACACAGTTGCGTTCTGCAGGTCGCCGGTCACCCGAACATCGGTGATCGTGATGAAGCCCAGCCGCGGGTCCTTGACTCGCTTTTCGAGGGTTTCGGCCACGATGACCTTGATCCTGTCGGCAATCTTGCGTGCGCGTGTGGGATCGCTCATGTCAGAGTCTCCTTACTCGAGCCTCAGTCGCGGGGCTTTTCCTGCATCTCGAAGGCTTCGAGGATGTCGCCTTCGCGAATGTCATTGAACTTGCCCAGGCCGATACCGCATTCGTAGCCGTCGCGGACTTCCGTGACGTCGTCCTTGAAGCGGCGCAGCGATTCGACAGCGAGGTTGTCGCCGATGACGACACCGTCGCGGGTCAGGCGAACCTTGGCATTGCGCTTGATCACACCGTCGCGAACGATCGAACCGGCGATGTTGCCGAACTTCGACGAGCGGAACACTTCGCGGATCTCGGCCGATCCGATGTGCACCTCTTCGTATTCCGGCTTGAGCATGCCCTTCAGCGCTGCTTCGATGTCGTCGATCGCGTCGTAGATCACCGAGTAGTAGCGAACGTCGACGCCTTCGGCATCCGCGAGGTCGCGAGCGTTGGCCTCGGGACGGACGTTGAAGCCGATGACGATTGCGTTGTCAACAGTTGCGAGGTTGATGTCGTTCTCGGTGATCGCACCAACACCACGGTGAATGATTCGCAGGCCGACTTCGTCGCCGTCGCCGACTTCGATGTTGAGCAGCGAGTCTTCGAGGGCTTCGACCGCACCCGACACATCACCCTTGAGGATGAGGTTGAGCATGTCGATCTTGCCCTCTTCGATTGCCTTCGTGAAGTCTTCGAGGCTGATGCGCTTGCGGCTGCGCGCGGCTGCCGCGTTGCGTTCAAGGGCATCGCGCTTCTCGGCGATCTGACGGGCGGTGCGGTCGTCGCTGACGACCATGAAGGAATCGCCAGCGCGCGGCACGCTCGACAGGCCGAGCACCTGCACGGGGCGCGACGGGCCGGCTTCTTCGACCGTGTTGCCGTTTTCGTCGAACATGGCGCGAACGCGTCCGTGGCTGGAGCCGCAGACAATCGCGTCGCCCTGTCGCAGCGTTCCAGAGTCGACCAGCACGGTCGCAACTGCACCGCGACCGCGGTCGAGCTTCGCTTCGATTGCGACACCGCGGGCTTCGCGGTCAGGGTTGGCCTGCAGGTCAAGTGCCGCATCGGTGGTCAGCAGAACGGATTCGAGCAGTTCGTCAATGCCCGTGCCCTGCTTAGCCGAGATCTTCACGAACATCGTGTCACCGCCATACTCTTCGGCGATGAGGTTGTACTCGGTCAGCTGCTGCATGACCTTGTCCGGGTTGGCTTCGGGCTTGTCGACCTTGTTGACCGCCACGACGATCGGCACGCCGGCAGACTGCGCGTGGTTGAGCGCTTCAATCGTCTGCGGCATGACGCCGTCATCGGCTGCCACGACGAGGACTGCGACGTCGGTGGCCTTCGCACCGCGAGCACGCATAGCCGTGAAGGCTTCGTGACCCGGGGTGTCGAGGAAGGTCATCTTGCGCTCTTCGCCTTCGTGGTCGACCGTCACTTGGTAAGCACCGATGTGCTGGGTGATGCCGCCGGATTCGCGGTCGATGACGTTGGTCTTGCGGATAGCGTCCAGCGTGCGGGTCTTACCGTGGTCGACGTGACCCATGACGGTGACGACCGGCGGGCGCGGCTGCAGGAGGTCGTCGTCTTCGTCTTCGAGCTCTTCGGCTTCGAGGTCGTAGCCGAAGCTTTCGAGCAGTTCGCGGTCTTCGTCTTCGGGCGACACGATTTCGATCTTGTAGCCGAGCTCTTCGCCCAGCACCTTGAACGTGTCTTCGTCCAGCGACTGCGTAATCGTCGCCATTTCGCCCAGGTGGAACAGGATTGTCACCAGGTTTGTGGGGTCGGTTTCGATCCGCTCGGCGAAGTCCGCCAGCGAAGCACCGCGGCGCAGGCGCAGCGGCGTCGAACCGTCACCGTGAGGAACCTTGACACCGCCGACCGACGGTGCCTGCATTTCCTCCATTTCCTGACGCTTTGCCCTCTTGGACTTGCGTCGGCGACCGGAAGGTCCGCCGCGTCCGAAAGCACCCTGTGTGCCGCCGCGACCGGGACCGCGACGACCTCCGCCGGGACGACCGCCGCCGCGCGGAGGTCCGCCGGGACGACCGCCGCCGGGCGCA
>NZ_KV786001.1:0-21488 GCF_001806795.1 Brevibacterium sp. HMSC22B09
CCGGTGCAGAATTCTGCACCGGCACCTCGTGTGTTTCTTCAGCCCGAAACCGGGTCACAGTCCCAGCAGGAACTTGCCTCCCGGGATGGCGTCGAGAAGATCCTTCGTGTACTGCTCGCGGGGGCTGTCGAACACCTCGTCCGTTGTGGCCTGCTCAACCAGGCGGCCATCGCGCATAACAGCCACGTGGTCGGCGACCATCCGCACAACCGCGAGGTCGTGGGTGATGAACATGTAGGTCAGACCCAGTTCACGCTGCAGCTGTGCCAGCAGATCAAGCACCTGCCCCTGCACCAGAACGTCGAGGGCCGAAACGGCCTCGTCCAACACAAGAACCTCGGGCTTAAGAGCCAACGCGCGGGCAATCGCAATGCGCTGACGCTGACCGCCGGACAGTTCGCCCGGATAGCGGTTGGCCGTAGCCTTCGGCAGCGACACCTGGTTCAGCAGCTCCTCGACCATGGCATGCCGGGTGCGCGGATTGCCGATCTTGTGGGTGACAAGCGGCTCGGCAATCGACGTGCCGATTGAGCGCATGGGGTCCAGGGTTCCGTAGGGGTCCTGGAATACCGGCTGCACGCGACGGCGGAACTCCAGCAGACGACGTTTGGGCCAGGTGGCAACGTCCTCGCCGTCGAACATCATCGAACCGGATGTGATGTCCTCAAGTTTGAGGAACATCTTCGCGATCGTCGACTTTCCGGAACCGGACTCGCCCACAATCCCTAAGGTGCTGCCCTTGGGGATGGAGAAGCTGACATCGTCAACGGCCTTGAAGTCGGTGGTCTTCAAGCCTTTCTGGCGGATCTTGTAGACCTTGGTGACGTTCTTGACCTCAATGAGCGGAGCGTCTCCGGCATCAGAAGCGGAGGCCTTTTCGCGTTCCAGCAGAGCCTGGTCGGAAGCCGAGGCCGCCTGCGAATCGCCTTCCATGACCGCCTGGATGCGGCGCGATGCCAGAGAGGGTGCCGCGCCCACGAGCCGCTTGGTGTACGGGTGCTGGGGGTCCTGCAGGATCTCCTGCGAATCGCCGTACTCGACCACCTGGCCCTTGTACATCACCACGAGCTTCTTGGCGCGCTCAGCAGCCAGGCCGAGGTCGTGGGTGATGAAGATGACCGAGGTGCCGTGCTCCTGGGTCAGGGTGTCGATGTGGTCGAGGATCTTCCGCTGGACCGTGACATCGAGCGCCGAGGTGGGCTCGTCTGCTACCAGCAGATCCGGGCGGGCCGCCATGCCGATGCCGATGAGCACACGCTGGCGCATACCGCCGGAGAACTGGTGCGGGAACTGCTTGAGTCGGCTGCCCGGGTCCGGCAGACCGGCCTCCTTGAGCGCCTCGATTGCACGCGCTTCCGCTTCTTTGCCGCGCAGCGGTGTGTTCGCTTCGATGGTTTCGCGCACCTGGAAGCCGATGCTCCACACCGGGTTGAGGTTCGACATCGGGTCCTGCGGGACGTAGCCGATTTCCTTACCGCGAACGTCTTCGATTTCCCGGCGCGACAGCTTCGTGAGGTCCTTGCCCTTGAACAGGGCGTGCCCGCCGGTGACCTTGCCGTTCTCGGCCAGCAGGCCGAGGATTGCGGTCACGGCGGTCGATTTTCCGGACCCGGATTCGCCGACGATCGCCAGGTTCTCGCCGCGGCCCAGTTCGAAGCTCACACCGCGCACGGCGTTGACCGGACCGGCAAGGGTCGAGAACGTGACTTCGAGGTCTTTCACGTCCAGCAGCGGGGCAGCATCTGCCGAGGCGCCGGCGGGTGCCGTTGTTTTCGCTGCTGCTGCTGCGGTCTTGTCTGTGTGCTGGTTGGCTTTCGTCATCGGCGGGTCCTCGCTTTCGGGTCGAGTGCGTCGCGGACGATGTCGCCCAGCAGCAGGAACGCAAGAACGGTCAGGGCAAGAGCCGCGGCCGGGTAGAACAGCAGGCCGGGCGCGGTGCGGATGACGTTCTGTGCGGTCGAAATGTCATAGCCCCACGAAATGACCGACGGCGGCAATCCGACACCGAGGAACGACAGGGTTGCTTCGGCCACGATGTACGTGCCGAGCGACACTGTCGCGATGACGATGACCGGCGCCAGCGAGTTCGGAATGACGTGGCGGATGAGGTTCTTGGTGCGTGAAACGCCGAGCGCGATTCCCGCTGTCACGAAGTCAGACTGTTTGACCGTGAGCACGGCACCGCGCATGATGCGGGCAACCTGCGGCCAGCCGAACACCGCGAGGGTCAGCGACAGCGTCCAGATGCCGCGGCCGAACGGGGCAACCTGCATCATGACGATAGCGCCGAGCACCGACGGGATGGCGAAGAAGATATCGCCGATGCGGGACACGACGGAGTCGAGCCAACCGCCGAAGTAGCCGGCGGCCGCACCGATGATGCCGCCCAGCAGCGTTGCCAGTCCGGTCGACAGCAGGCCGACCGCCAGCGATGCGCGAGTGCCGTAGACCACGCGGGTGTAGACGTCACAGCCCTGACGGTCGAAGCCGAAGGGGTGGCCGGGCTCAGCTTTGTTGAGCGATTTGCCGAGGTCGCAGGCCGCACCGGAAGGGTCGCCCGATGTGAGCAGCTGCGGGAAGAGCGCGGCGAACACCACGAGTCCGACGAGTGCCAGGCACACCCAGGTGAGCCAGCGTTTGCGCATATCGCGCCACGCGTCACCCCAGATGCTCGTGGGCTTCGTCGAAACGTCGACCTCGTCGACAGCTGCGAGAGGTGTTTCTTCAATGGGAGCTACATAGCGTTTCATGAGTCACTTCCCGTAGCGAATACGCGGGTCGAGGACAGCGTAGAGAATGTCGACCAGGAGGTTGGCCAACATGAAGATGATGACCATCACCGCGACGAACGACACGACGGTCGGACCTTCACCGCGGATCACCGCCTGGTAGACGGTGCCGCCGACGCCGGGGATATTGAAGATGCCTTCTGTGACGATCGCACCGACCATCAGTGCGCCGAGGTCAATTCCCAGGTAGGTCACAACCGGGATGAGCGAGTTGCGCAGAATGTGCACCCGGATGACGCGTCCGCGCGACAGCCCCTTGGCGGAAGCCGTGCGGACGAAGTCAGCGCCCATGTTTTCGGCAACGGATGAGCGGGTCAGGCGCAGAATGTTCGCGATCGACACTGATGCAAGAACAAATGCGGGCGCGATGTACGCCGAAATGCCCGCGTTGGCCGACACCGAAGTCGGAATCAGTCGCAGCTCAACACCGAAGATGTACTGGATGAGGAAGCCGACGACGAACGTCGGCACTGAGATGAGAAGCAACGAAACAATGAGCGATACCGTGTCGAACACACCGCCCTTGCGCAGACCGGCCACAAGGCCGACCGTGATGCCGATGATGGCTTCGAAGACAAGCGCCAGAATCGCCAGCTTCGCGGTCAGCGGGAAGGCGCGGGCCATGATTTCGCTGACTGCCTGGCCGTTGTAGGCGATGCCGAAGTCGCCGGTGAACACGCCGCCGACCCAGATGAGGTACTGGACGATGAACGGTTTGTCGAGGTTGTACTGCGCGCGGAGGGCATCGATAACAGCCGGCGGCGGTGTTTTGCCGCCGAAGAGCGCAGCGATTGGGTCGCCGGGGAGTGCGAACACCATGAGGTAGATCAGAAAGGTCGCTCCGAAGAAGACGGGAATCAGCTGGAGCAGCCTTCGGCCGATGTACCAGAGCATAGGAGCCTCTGTTCGTTTCGGTTTTCTAAAGCACCGCGGGCTTTCCGCGGCCGGGGATCAAGACCGAAGAATACCGCGGAGTGCATAAACTTGCACTCCGCGGTATTCAGTCAGTCATCTGTGATGGCGGTCAGCCCTTGGTGACCTGGTCGTACAGCGGGACGGAGTTCCAGCCGAACTTTACGTTCTGCACCTGGTCGTTCCACACGCCGTTGACGTTCTGGTACCACAGCGGCACAACCGGCAGGTCCTTCATGAGGATGCCCTGTGCTTCGGCGAACTTCTCAGCTGCCTTGTCAGCATCAGCTTCGGACGAACCGGCCTTGAGCGCCTCATCGAATTCCTTCGACGAGTAGCGACCGTAGTTCGAACCGGCCCCACTCTGGTACAGCGGAGCGAGGAAGTTGACCTGCGCCGGGAAGTCGGCCTGCCATCCGGAGCGGAAGGCACCGGTCATCTTGTCCTGCTCCTGATCGTCAAGCAGTTCGGCGAACGACGGGTAGGCCTGGCCTTCGGCCTTGATGTCGAGGGTTTTGGCGATCGAGTTCGCTGCGGCGGTGACCCACTCTTCGTGACCGCCGTCGTTGTTGTAGGCAATCGTGAAGGTGCCGTCGTACTTGCTGATTTCGTCAGCCTTCTCCCACAGTTCCTTTGCCTTTTCGGCATTGAACTCGGTCACTTCGTTGCCGTCGATGTTCTGACCCCAGTCGTCCCATCCTTCGAGGGTCGGCGAAGTGAAGTCCTTAGCCGGGGTGCGGGTGCCCTGGAAGATCTTGTCGGTGATCTGGTCGCGGTCAAGAGCCATCGAAATGGCCTGGCGGCGCAGCTTGCCTTCCTCGTCCATCTTGAAGTGGTCGAGGTAGGTGGGGATCGTCATGGTCTGGACGATCGCGGCAGCCTGGTTGACGTGAGTTTCCGGGAAGTCGCCCTCGTAGGTCTGGAAGTTCGACGGGTCAACCTGGTCGAGGATGTCGAGGTTGCCCGACTGAACGTCAGGGTAGGCGGTCTTCTGCGATTCGTAGAACTTGATCTCCACGCCGCCGTTCTTGGCTTCGCGCGGACCGGAGTAGTCCTCGTTCTTGACCAGCTTGATGCCCTGCTTGTGGACCCAGGAGTCCTCGGCTTCCAGCTTGTACGGGCCGTTGCCGACGGGCGATTCGCCGAACTTCTTGGTGTCCTTCAGAGCATCGTCGGTCATCGGCACGAATGCCGAGTAGCCGACGCGCTTGGCGAAGTCAGCTTCCGGGCTGTTGAGGGTGACAGTGAACTCGGTGTCCGACTTCTTTTCCAGACCGGTGAGTTCAGCACCGTCCTTGTCTGCCGAGTAGCCCTTGATGTTTTCGAAGAAGTACTGGCCGCCCTGTGCGTTTGCGGGGTCAGCGCCGTAGTTCCAGGCGTTGATGTAGGAGTCAGCGGTGACGGGGGTGCCGTCGGTGAACTTCGCGTCTTCCTTCAGCTTGACGGTCCACACGGTAGCGTCGTCGTTCGGTTCGACCGATTCGGCCTGGTCCATGCGGACTTCGCCGTTTTCGTCGAACGAGGTCAGCCCGGAGAACACCAGGTCGATGATCTTGCCGCCGCCGACTTCGGTGGTGTTGGTGGGGATCAGCGGGTTCTGCGGTTCAGTTCCGTTGGTGGTGATGACTGCCGATGAGTCACCGCCGCCGGCGGCACCATTGTCGCCGCCACCGCCGCAGGCGGTGAGGCCCAGCGCGGCCGTGGTCACCAGCGACAGAGCCGCCAGCAGTTTCCGATTGCTCTTCAATTCAACCTCCGTGAGGGTCAGGTACAGGCTCAACCGCCGCATCCCGCGAGCGGGGTTCGCAGACGCGGATAAGCCTCCGGCGGCGCTGCCGAAATGTGATCAGCGCCGCAATTCGGCCACAAGTATAGAGGAAGATGAACAGATGCTGAATATCAGCCGATTATTTGACCGAGATGATTCCCGGGAACCAGGTGGCGATCTCCGGCACAAAGATCATGACAACCATGAGGGCAAGTTCGATCAACAGATACGGCACCGCACCTCGGATGATGTCCTGGATCGCCAACTGCGGCATCACTGATTTCATGGCATACAGGTTCAGTCCCACCGGCGGGGTGATGACCGCGGTTTCGAGCACAACAACCAGAATGACGCCCAACCACAGCGGGTCGTAGCCCAGTGCCGTGAAGATCGGCAGCAGAATCGGGGTGGTCACCAGCAGCAGTGAAGCCGCATCGACCAGGCAGCCCAGCCCCATCACGACCAGCAGCAGAAGAACGGCAACGACCCACGACGGGACAGTGAGCGCACCCGCCCACTCGGTAACGTGCTCGGCAAAGCGAACCAGCACCAGCATCTGCGAAAACACAAACGCCGCACCGACGATGATGAGCAGGCCGGCCGAAATCTGCGTGGTCTCGGCGAGGATCTTCTTGATGTTCGCCCACGACAGCTGGCGCTCAAAAACACCGACGACCACAATCGCGCCGATGACACCGACCGCGGCGGCCTCCGTCGCCGTGGCGATGCCGGTGTAGATGGAGCCCAGAACCAGCACAATGAGCACGAGCGAGGGCAGGACCTTCTTCGTCGCCGCCAGCTTCTCCCCCAGCGCCACTTTGGCTTCCGTGCGCGGAGCAATATCCGGGCGGACCAGCGCGGTGATCATGACGTACAGAGCCATGAGAGTCGCCAAGAGAAAACCGGGCACAAGACCGCCCGCAAACAGCTCGCCAATGCCCACACCGGAAATCGACGAGTACAGAATGAACATCAGGCTGGGCGGTATGAGCATCGCCAGAGCACCCGAAGCGACAACCGACCCCGTCGCAAAGGACGGCCGGTAACCGCGCTCAAGCATTTCCGGCACGGCCATACGACCGACCACGGCAACCGAAGACAGGGACACGCCCGACATCGCACCGAAAACCGTCGACGAACCGACCGAAGCCACACCCAGACCGCCGGGCAGCCTGCCCAGCCACGCATGGGCAAAACGGAAGAACGCCCGGCCCAAACCGCCGACGGCCAGGATTTCCCCCATGAGGATGTACATGGGGGCAGCAACCAGCGAATAGCTTTCCAGCTGGGAGACAAAGGCGATCGGCACCTGCTCCAGACCGCGCGGGCCCTCCAACAGAAGCAGACCAATGATCCCCGACGCCGACAGCGCCACAAAGATCGGGGCGCGCAGCGCAATGAGAACTGCCAAGACGAGCAGCGCAAAACAGACGATGACAGCGTTCACCGGCCATCCACCTCGCGAGTCCGCAGGACGTACTGCAGAGGAATCGTGACGGCTGACGTGAGGAAGCCGAACGCCACCAGGAAGTAGTGAATCCACACCGGAATATTGAAATTGCCGGCCGTTTGGATCTGTGCACCGAAGAACGACGCGAACGTGTTCAGCGACACCACACCCGCTGTCAGACACACGGCGAAGGCGGCTGCAGCGACAACTGCATCGGCAATCTTCTGCACACGCGGGCTGAACTGGCGGTAGAAGAGATCCATCGCAATGTGCTCACCGCGAAGCGCGACGTCAGGGATTGCCAACATGATGATCGCAATGAGCCCCACCGAACTGATGGTGATCGACCAGTCCAAAGGCAGAGCGAAAACATAGCGCATAATGACGTCATAGCCGGTGATGAGCACCAACACCACAACAATGACACCGGCCAGCATGCGCAGGGCGTGGGCGATCTTCGACAGCACTGTCACGGGTTCCTCACCTGCTCCAGCGCACGATCGGCAAGATCGTCATCGCCGACCTTGTTCCTCCACCAGTCCTCAACCCATTTCGTCGCATTGCGGAACTGACGAGTCTGACTCTTATCAAGCTCAATGAGCTCAATGCCCGAGCTTTCGAAAACCGGCATGTACTCGTCATCCTGCACGTCTTTGGCCAGCTTCGTGCCGTCAACCGAGAACACGCGACCAGAGTCGTGCACGGCCTCGCGCACCTCCTGCGGCACACGGTTGAACCAGTCGAGGTTGGCGTAGGCATCATAGGTGTACGCACCAAAATGGCCGATCGTGGCATAGCGAAGAACATCCTGCAGTGACCGGGACACAACAGTGCCGGGATAGGACACCATCCCATCGACCGTGCCGCGCTCCAGCGCTTCGTAGACCTCGGCTGACGACAGGGCGACGGGTGCGGCGCCAAGGGCCTTGAGCATCGCACCCTCCACGTGGCCGGACACGCGAATGCGCAGACCCCGAATATCCTCCGGCTTCGTCACCGGACGGTTGACGGTGTAGATCCATTCGGTGGGACACATGATGGTGCCCACACTCATGACGCCCTTCTTGGCAAACTCCGCATTGAAGGTCTTGCGCAAGTCCGAATGCGGGCTCACAGCCTCTTTCAGCGTCGGATAGTCCGCACCGCTGAAGGGAAGTTCAATAGCCCCCAGAATCGGGAAGCTCGTCGACACAAAACTTGACGTCTGCATGGCAACATCCGCAACGGCACGCAGCAGACCATTGAGGGTCTGATCGGAGTTCAGCAGCGTGCCGGCGCCGTAAACATCAGCGGTTCCCTCCCCCAAGCGCGCGTCGACGTTCTTCGCGAACTGCGCAATGGACGGCTCAAGGTCCGTGTAGCTGGGCGTGAGGTAGTGCGACACCCGCACCGTGCCGTCGGGGCGCAGACCGCCGTCAGGAATCAGCGGAGAACAGCCGGCAAGACTGCCGCCGAGGCCCAAGGCGGCGAGCGCACCGGCGCCAAGGACAGCTCTGCGACTGACAGCAGGTCGTTCCACCGGACCCCTTCCCTTCACGTCGCCCCCCGGCCACCGCAATCGCAGCGGCACGGTCGACAGACCCAATGATCCGAGCCTCAACTATACGGTTCCAACCAGTTGGATTCGGCCGCACAT
This sequence comes from Brevibacterium sp. HMSC22B09, assembly GCF_001806795.1. Lineage (NCBI taxonomy): Bacteria > Bacillati > Actinomycetota > Actinomycetes > Micrococcales > Brevibacteriaceae > Brevibacterium > Brevibacterium sp. HMSC22B09. The sequence continues at coordinate 8,556 of NZ_KV786001.1, forward strand.
GTCGCTGAATGCAATAAAACCCGCATGCAATAAAACCCGCTGCGGCGCCTGCGCCTGCGCCTGCAATCAAGAGCAACGGCGCCTGCGTCTGCAATCAAGCGCAACAATTCGCGCAGGCAAAGCGTCACAGCAGCCAGAATTCGCTACAGTGACACCAGCCACAGACTTTCAGGAGAGATTATGAGCGAAGTTCTGACCGCCGTCGACGCCGGGGTGCTGACCATCACCATCAACCGCGAAGACAAAAAGAACGCGCTGACGAACGATATGTACACCGCGCTGGCCGACGCACTTGAAGCCGCAGTCGACAACAGCGATGTTCGCGTGGTCGTCGTCCAGGGCAGCGAACGCGTTTTCAGTGCGGGCAACGACCTCGGCGATTTCCAGAACACACCTGCCGAGGCGGGCCTTTCGCGGCCCGTGTTCCGCTTCCTCCACACTCTTGCCGTGTTCCCCAAGCCGCTGGTCGCAGCCGTGTGCGGACCGGCCGTCGGCATCGGCACCACCATGCTTCTGCACTGCGACCTGGTGTACGCCGGAACCAACGCGAAGCTCAGCCTGCCGTTCGTCAACCTGGGGCTGTGCCCGGAAGCCGCATCGTCCCTGCTGCTTCCCAAAGTCGTCGGGCATGCCCGCGCGGCTGAGCTGCTCATGCTGGGCGAGCCGTTCTCTCCCCAACTGGCTTACGAGGCGGGGCTCGTCAACGCTGTTCTCGAACCTGACGAGGTGCTCCCGAAGGCGCAGGAAACCGCGGCGAAGCTTGCGGCCAAACCCGCAAAGTCGCTGCGCGTGACGAAGGAGCTGCTGCGCCCGGAAGCGCTGCGCAAGGAGATTCTTGAGCGCATTGACGACGAAGCTCAGACTTTCAGCGCCATGCTCCACGAACCGGCCGCACGTGAAGCCTTTGCCGCGTTCATGGAAAAGCGCCGCCCGGACTTCAGCGGCATGTGAGCGCCGTGCCAGAGTCACGCGCAAATGCAGATTCACGCTTTAATGCGCCGCATTTGCGCGTGAATCTGCATTTAAGCGCAAATCTGGGGTATCCCGACGAATGCGCACAACCGTCGGCACAGCGCACCCTTCAGTCAGCGACGACCTCCCTGCCTGCGCGGCCCAGCACGAAGCCGTCCCTGGCCGCCAGCACTGACACCGCAAACAGCACGGCGTACACGCACAGCAAAGCGATGATCGGCACGGTCCACCCTCCGCTGAAAGAGTGCAGGGCACCCATTCCAATCGGACCGGCGGCTGCCAGAATGTAGCCGAAGCCCTGCGCCATCGTCGACACCTTCGCCGTCATCGGCACCGAAGGCGAGCGCCACACAATGAAGCTCAAGCTCAGTGCCAGCTGCGCACCCTGGGCAAAGCCCAGCAACGTCATCCACACGTAGGGTGCGGCCAGCGGAGCAGTCAGCATCCCCACACAACTGCTTATGCCCAGCCCGACCACAATCAGCATCGGCAGCCACGTGGGTCGAACCCGCTGGGCGAACACCGGCGCCAGCAGCGAAGTGACAGTTGCCGGGAACACGGTAAACGCCACCATCCACCCGGCTTTGTCCGCAGGCATTCCCGCGGCCATGAAGATCGACGGCACCCACGTGAGCGACGCGTAGTACGTCATCGACTGAATGCCCATTGTCAGCGTCACCGCGATCGCAACCGGGTCGGTCAGCAGCTGGCGCATTCCCGCGCTCACCTTCACTGCGCGGGGGCCGCTGATGCGGACCTCCCCCAGCCCCACCTCGTCTGCCGAGGTGCCACCGGGTTTGGTTCCGGCACCTCGCCGGATTATCTGGGGAACCCAGGTCAGCAACGCGAATACGGCCAGGCCGGCCCACGCGGCCAGCGCCCAGCGCCAGCTGCCACCGAAACTGTCCCGCAGCGGCACGGTCAGTCCCGCGCCGAGTGACGCGCCGATGCCGATGAATGTGGAGTACAGGCCCATCATGAGCCCGGACTTTGCGGCGAAATCACTTTTGATGACAGCCGGAATGACTACGTTGCCCACCGCGATGGCAGCACCTACGAGGCACGTGCCGAGGAACAGCAGGGCGAGCCCCGGCACGCTGCGAAGAAGAATGCCCGCGGCCAGGACCACCAGAACGAGGCCCAGGAGTCGGTGCATCCCCAAACGCTTCGACAGCCCAGGCACCGCAAAGGCGAAGATGCCGAAGGCAACGACGGGAATCGTGGTCAGAAGCGACGCCGCGGCAGCAGAAAAGCCAAGGTCAGCGCGGATGTCGTCAATCACCGGCCCAATTGAGGACACGGCGGCGCGCAGATTGAGTGAGATTGCCAGCAGACCCACCGCGGTCATCCACGCGGCGGCGGTGCGGGCAGGCCTTGGTCCAGTCATGGAAGCGACTGTATCCAATGCGCCGGCGGCAGCCCATCGCCGCTGGTTGCCCCGTCGCCGCTTGTGCCAGCTCTTCGCCGTTGCAGCCCTTCGCTTCCAGACTCACGCTTTAATGCAGATTTGCGCTGTAATGCGGCGTATTAACGCGTGAAACGGCATTAAACCGCAAATCTGGCTTGGCCGTCAGCCGCGGTGTGTGCGAGGCCCGTCATCGGCAGTGCCAGACGCGACGCTCGCAGCTTCAGCCTCCGCGTCGTCACTCGCACCTTCATCAAGCTCGGCAATGTCATCGACCATGCTGAGCTCACCCGAAGCAGCAGAATCGGCCGAGTCACCGGAGCCATCGTCGGACTTCTTACGGCGCCCCACGAGCGCACCCAGCTTCTTGAGTGAGCTCAAAATCTTCCGGTCTTCGCGCAGGCTGGTGATCCGAGGGTCGGTTTCGGCAATGAAGTCGTCCGGCATGTCGCCGAAGGCACTCGAGGCGCTTTTGATGACGACGTTCGCCATTGACCGGTTCACCATGATGCCGACGGCCGCACCCAGCCCGAACGGCAGAATCCGACCGATGGTCGAGCCGATCGTCTTCGTGCTGTAGCGCTTGATCATCTCGTCGCGCATCTTCTTGATGAGTGAGTTCAGCAGGTTCGACGGGATGGACTGCGTGACCATCGACGCCCACGCCCGTCCGGTGCGCTCGACGTTCGTCTGGCCGGCGACCCCGGCGTCTTCTGAGAATTGGCGAACCAGTTTGCGTCCGGCCTTGCCCAGCATGAGGCCCAGCACCAGAGCGTTGGCGCGGGGGCGGTCGACAATCGTCATTCCGTGCAGTTCGGCCATAGCCTGCGCGTACAGCGCGGACGCTTCGAGGAACCCGGCTGTTTCGGCAGCCGAAACCCCCAGGGCGGCGGTTGTGCCCAAACCCGGGAAAACAGCAACAGCGCCGACGGCAGCTCCGGAGCCCATGGCCACGTTGCGGTAGTGCTTGCCGATGATGTCGGCCAGTTCCTGCGGGGATGCGTCCGGATTGCGCCTGCGCATGGTCCGCAGGTAGGCCAGCACCATGGGCCGCTGCACGCTCAGCAGTTTGCTCAGCGAAACTTCCACGGCCGGCTGAAGGGTTCCGTCGCGGCGCACGGCAAAGCCCGCGGCCTTCTGTGCGCCCTTGAGCGCTTTGCTTGTCTTAGACACGAACCCCACTGTAGTAGGCGGTTCTGTGCGGCTCCTTAGACTGGAATCCATGAGCTCCGAACGCCGGTTCCACAAACCCGTGCGCCGCCCGAACCTCGATGGCACCGATTTGCGCCCCGGCCCGGCCGAACAGTCCGAGCTTGCCCACGAGCTTGCGGGCATGGTGATCACCGATCCCTCCCGCACGCGGGATTCTGCAAGCACCGAGCGCTTTGTCCGCTTGGCTGACGAGCACGGTCTGGAGCAGATTGCGCAGCTGTGGGCGCGGTCCCCTGCAGTTTCCTTGCCGGGCGCACTGTGGCGCCTGTACGTGTTGCGCACCTGGATCCGCCGCCGAGGCGCCGAGGCCTCCCGCTGGTACCGCACTGGTCTTGCTGACGGGGGTTCCACGGTGGCCGAGGTGATCGCGGGAACCCCTCCCATGCCCACCCCGGAAGAGCTGGCCGATGTTGTCGACGACATCATGCGCGGGGCGTTTCGCGGGGACTTCGCAATCGCGCTCGAACGTGCCGCGGCTTTTGTTGCGATTGTCACCCGCGGACGGGCCGCTGACGATGCCGACAACTCTGGTCTGCGGTCATTTGCGCAGATGAGCGACGACCTGCGCGCCTGTGCCGAAGAGTTCCGCAGCGGCCGTTTGGTTTAGCGGCTCCGCACAGCTGGTCTTCGCTCCGCTGGGTCGCTTACAGTGGAGGTGTGCTCTTCGGAGCACCGGTGTCGGGCCGCCAGATGCCCCGGGCTCCAACATTTGCCGCTTCGAGCGGCCTTCCGCCGAGAGGCGCACTCGGCCCGACACCACCCCCCCTATGTGTTGAATAGACGAGGACAGGACATGCCCCGAAAGGCCGCGAGCGCAGTTTTCTTTGATCTGCTCGCCCAACTGTCTTCCGCCATGCAGGAAGCCAACCTCGTCCTGGCTGAACTTTCCGGCGTTGACGCCCCACATCGTCGCGAAGCACAAGCACAGCTCGAAATCATCGCGGGCAACGCCGACGATCACTTCGATGCGCTGACGCGCGCTCTGCGCGAGTCCTACCTCACGCCGATCGACCGCGCGCTGCTGTACCGGCTGGCCGCCGCTATGCGCGATTGCTGCTACGAACTGCGCTCGGTGGGCTTCGCCCTGACATCATCTGCTTTTGAAGAGCTCCCAGCGGGCGCATTGGAAATGCTTGCCCTGCTGTCGAACTACGCGGACAACACCAAGCGCATGACGCAGCGGCTGCCGGCCAAATTCGACCAGTGGGAGTACACGGCGTCGGTGCACACCCTGTCCAAGCGCGCGCTGGCTCTGCGCCAGCAGCTGTCGGACACCGTGCCGGCTTCGCGCAAAGGATCCGTGTACCTCAGCGCCGCTATCCAGCTGAGTCTGACGTTCCGGGACACCTGCAATGCTTTCCAGGAGGTCGGCCGCATCGTGGCAGAGATTGCTCTGACGGAATCCTGACCGTGGACCCTCTGCTTCTGGCCGCCGGCCTTCTGTGCTTGGCTTTCGGTGTTTCCAACGGCTTCCACGATGCCGGTGTGCAGGTGGGCAATGCGGTGGCCACGCGCACGCTGCGCCCCCGCCAGGCTCTCCTCATGTGTGCGGTATTCAACTTCATCGGCGCGCTGCTGGGGCAGGGGCTCCTTCTGGCGCTGACGGGTCACCTGCTCACCGTGGACACCCTGGGACACGATCTTCTGCTCATCCTGATTCCGGGCTTGTTCGCAGCTTTGGTCATCAACACCTCGACGTATTTTCTTGCGGTCCCGATTTCAGCCACGCACTGTCTTTTCGGCGGTCTGCTGGGAGCCGGTTTCATCTACGGGGCTCAGCCGATCAACGCGGACCTGGTCACGGATTCGCTGTTCCGCCTGGCCATCAGTCCGATTGCCGCGCTTTTCATCGCGTGGCTTGCGCTCACCCTGCTGATGCCGTTTCTGCTCAACCGTTCACCGAAGCCCGTTTACCGAGTGTTCCGTCAGGGTACAGCCGTGGGAACAGCCGCCCTGTCTGTCGCCCACGGTTCGCAGGACGCGCAGAAAATCGGCGCCGTCTTCATTGCCGCCTGGCTCTCTTCACGCGGTGGCACCGATATGGATCAGCTGCCGGACTATGTTCTGTGGATCATCATCGTGACTGTGGCCCTGGCGATTGCCGGCGGCACGCTCCTGTCCGGGTGGCGTGTTGCAGACACCGTCTCAAGGCGCCTGTCGACCCTCGACCCGGTCGGCGCCGGCACCTCGACCATGGTCGCTGCCGTGCTGTCCTACCTGGCGTCTTTCGTACTCCGCGTGCCGATCTCCATGAGCTTTCTGGTGGTCGGCACCAACATCGGTGCAGGGCTGGCAACTCCCCGCAGCAGAATCAGCTGGCGCACCAGAAACCGCCTGCGCACCCTGGTGTTCGTGATATCAGTCTGGCTTATGGGCATGCCCGCCAGCGCTCTGCTGGCGGCGGCATCGGCGGTCGTCTTCAAAGCAATCGCCGCCTGAGCGGTCAGCAGCCTGCGAGCCTGCCGCCGTGTCAGTATCCGGTGTAGCGGCCGGGCTTGTGGTTGACGGCGAGCACTATGTTGAGCACAACAACGCCGATGACGGAGACCAGCACCGTCTGCCACGGGCTGACGAAGAACGACGCCAACACGATGACGGCGTCGAGCGCCATGAGGACCGAACCGGCGTTGAGCCCAGCCCGTTCCTGCAGGATGAGCGCCAGAATATTGAATCCGCCCAAAGATGCTCCGTGGCGGAACAGAATGAGAATGCCGACACCCGCAATCACACTGCCGGTGGGCACCCCGTAGAGAATCGGGAGGTCGTGAAGGCCGAGCATCGCCTCGTTGAAATCAGCCAGCACACCGACAACCGACACTGCCAGAAGGGTCCGCAGGGTGAACCCCCACCCCTTCTTCCAGATGGCCAGTGCGAAGAACGGCAGGTTGACCAGCGGGAAAAGCACACCGATGGGCAGGTCGACGACATAGCTGACGAGCAGCGCCAGACCAGCCGTCCCGCCGGTGACCGCCTGCGCTGAGTGCAGAATGGCCAGACCGATCGACGTCAGGTAGCTGCCGGTGATGAATCCCAGCATGTTTTCGTACCAGCGGTGGCGCACCGGGGCGGGAAAAACCGGCGATGACACTGGGTTTTCAGCAGAATTCGGCACTGAGCCATAATAACCAGCATGCCCCAGCAGCACTCGCGCGGAAGAATCATCGCGGCCATCACCGCTCTGGCGGTCGGCACCTTCGGCATTGGGACAACGGAATTCGCAACCATGGGCTTGCTTCCGAACATTGCGGAAGCGTTTTCGACGTCGATCACCCACGCCGGTTCCGCTGTCACCCTCTACGCGCTCGGTGTTGTCATCGGCGCCCCGATCATCACTGCTCTCGGGGCGAAGCTCAACCGCAAAATGCTGCTGGTGGTCCTGGCCGGCATCTTCACCCTCGGCAATGTCGCAGTCGCGGCGGCTCCCAGCCTCCCGGCCCTGCTGGCGGCCCGCTTCTTCACGGGTCTGCCGCACGGAGCCTATTTCGGCCTGGCCGCGGTTGCCGCTGCCGGAATCGTCCAGGAGGGAAGACGCGCTCGCGCCATGGCCGCCGTCGGTTTGGGGCTCACAGTTGCCGCAATCCTCGGTGTTCCCGCGGCAACCGCTGTTGGGTCCCACCTCGACTGGCGACTCGCCTATCTGCTGATTGCCGCGATTGGCGCAGTTACCGTCGTGGCAATCATCCTCATCGTCCCCGCGGTGCAGCCGACGGTCCCGCCGTCGGTCCGCGGTGAGGTGCGCTCCCTGGCGAACCCGCAGGTCATCCTCACCCTGCTGGCCGGAGCAGTCGGATTCGGCGGCATGTTCGCCGTCTACACCTACATCGCACCCGTCGTCACAGACCTGGCGCACCTTCCCGGTTCGGCCGTGCCGTGGATCCTTGTGACATACGGGGCAGGCATGACGGTCGGCCAGATGGTTGCGGGGCCTTTGGCTGATGCCTCTATCGAACGAGGCGCCGTCACCGGGGCCTCTCTCATGGGGTCTTCCCTGGTTGTCTTCGCGTTCACGGCTCACCTTCCCGTGATGCTTTTCCTGTGCGTGTTCACACTGGGAATCTCCGGGTCTGTTTTCGTCACCGCCCTGCAGATGCGACTGCTGCGCGACTCACACGATGCCCCGAACCTGTCAGCAGCTATGAACCACGCCGCGTTCAATACCGCAAATGCGGCAGGCGCGTGGCTCGGCGGAATTGTTCTGGCCGCCGGGTACGGCCTGCGGGCCCCCGCTGTTGTCGGCATCGGGCTCAACACGGTCGGCTTGGCCCTGCTTCTGACCGCAATTGCCCTGCATCGCAGATCACGCGCTTCACGCCAAGTGCTGTCGCTGTGATTCAGCTACCCTGAAACTGTGAGCAGTGCCATGCCGCGCGCTGCCGAATACGAGAGGAGCAGCCATGCGGATTGCCCTGTTCGCCACATGCATTGTGGACGCGATGTACCCGGAGACGGCGAAAGCAACCGTCGCGATCCTGGAGCGTTTGGGCCACACCGTGATCTTTCCCCGCAAGCAGGCCTGCTGCGGGCAGATGCACATCAACTCCGGTGCTTTCGCCCAGGCCTACCCGGTCGTGAAGAACCACGTCGAAGCCTTTGAATCAGAAGAATGGGACTGGGCGGTCGCCCCGTCGGGTTCCTGCGTGGCGTCCCTGGGCCACCAGCACGGGATGATCGCCGAATCGCAGAACGACGAATCCCTCAAGTCCCGCGCTGACGACATCGCCGGGCGCACTCTTGAACTCGCGCAGTTCCTCACGGATGTTGCCGGGGTGACGAACTCGGCTGAGGATCTCGGTTCGTATTTCCCGCACACCATCGCCTACCACCCGTCGTGCCACGGTATGCGCCTGCTGCGCTTGGGCGACCGGCAGGAGCGTCTGCTTTCGACCGTGGAGGGCGCGACCGTCGTTGCGCCGCAGAACCAAGACTCGTGCTGCGGCTTCGGCGGCACGTTCTCCGTGAAGAACCCGCAGGTGTCCACCGCGATGCTCCAGGACAAGGTCGAAGCCCTCGTCTCGACCGGCGCTTCGGTGTGCTCCGGCGGCGATGCCAGTTGCCTCATGCACATCGGGGGCGGCCTGCAGCGGCAGGAGGAGCTCATGCCGGCCATGGGCGAACCTCCCGCGACCGTGCACATGGCCCGCATTCTCGCCTCGACAAAGGACAATCCGCTCGTGCTCGACCGCAGCATGGTCACAGGAGGTTCCCTGCGATGACTCAGACATTCCTCGGCATCCCATCCGTTCCACCGCCGGGCAAGGGCTTCCTCACGGAGGCCACCCCGTTTCCGCAGGTGGCTGAACACGAACTGACTAACGCGCAGCTGCGCGCTTCGCTGACCAACGCCACCGGAACCATCCGCCACAAGCGGAACCTCCGGATCAATGAAATGCCGGACTGGGAGGCCCTGCGCGATGCCGGTTCGGCAACCAAGGCCCACGTCATGGCGAACCTGCCCGAGCTGCTGCAGCAGTTCGAGGAGGCCTTCACTGCCGCCGGCGGCACGGTCCACTGGGCCCGTGATGCCGATGAGGCCAACAAGATCGTCGAAGAGCTCGTCGTTGAAAACGCTCCCGTGCTTGAAGACGGTCGCCGTGAGGTCATCAAGGTCAAGTCGATGGCCACGCAGGAAATCGGCCTCAACGAGTACCTTGCCGAGCACGACATTGACGCTCTCGAAACTGACCTGGCCGAGCTCATCGTCCAGTTGGGTGACGACCGGCCCAGCCACATCCTGGTGCCGGCCATTCACCGCAATCGCAATGAGATCCGCGAAATCTTCAAGCGCGGCATGCCGGATGTTCCAGACGACCTGTCGAACAACCCGGAAGACCTCGCGGAAGCCGCGCGGAAGCACCTGCGCCGCAAGTTCCTCGAAACCAAGGTGGCGATCTCCGGAGCAAACTTCGGCATTGCCGAAACCGGCACGCTTTCGGTTGTCGAATCCGAGGGCAACGGCCGCATGTGCCTGACCCTGCCGGAAACCCTAATCACGGTGATGGGAATCGAAAAGCTCCTGCCGAGCTTCGACGACCTCAGCGTTTTCATGCAGCTGCTCCCCCGGTCCTCCACCGGTGAGCGCATGAACCCGTACTCGTCGCTGTGGACGGGCCGCACGGACGGCGACGGCCCGCAGAACGTCCACGTGATCCTGCTGGACAACGGGCGTTCGCGCGTTCTGTCTGACGAAGACAGCCGCGAAGCGCTTCACTGCATTCGCTGCTCGGCGTGCATGAACGTCTGCCCCGTCTATGAACGCACCGGCGGCCACGCCTACGGTTCGGTCTACCCCGGCCCGATCGGCGCGATCCTCACCCCGCTTCTGACGGGTGTCGAGGAGGCGGCCAACGGCTCCTTGCCCTACGCCTCGAGCCTGTGCGGGGCCTGCTACGACGCCTGCCCCGTGAAGATCAACATCCCCGAGCACCTGGTGCGCCTGCGCAATCAGGACGTCGAGGCAAAGGAAAAGAAGAAGCCGGTCAAGGTGCCCACCAACCAGCTCGATGCCGCTCTCAGTGCGGCCAGCTGGCTCATGAGCGATGGCGACCGCTTCGGCAAAGCGCAGAAGGCCCTGCCGCTGGCGAACCTCGTCTCGCCCAAGGCCGGAGTGAAGGCACTGCCCGGTGTCGCCGGCAAGTGGACGCACTCGCGCACCATTCCCACTCCGCCCAAGCAGTCGTTCCGCGAATGGTGGAAGAAAGAGCGAGGAGACAACGCATGACCGCCAAGCACGCAATCCTCGACCGTCTGGCCTCAGCGCTCGGCCGGCCCGTCACGGAGGGCAACACCGAACCCGTCAGCAGCTCGGACATTCCGCGCGATTACCGGGTGACGGCAGAGACTGGCGAGGCTGAGCGCATCGAGCTTCTCACCGACCGCCTGGTTGACTACGACGCCGGGGTTCACGAGGTGCCGGCCGAGCAGGTGCCGCAGAAGGTCGCCGAACTGCTGGGGGATGCTGCCAGCATCGTCGTTCCGCACGATCTCAACTCCGGTTGGACTGACAAGACCGATGCAAAGGTTTTTCAGGACTCGCGGGACGAGCCGCTGTCGATTGACGAGCTCGACTCGGTCGATGCGGTAGTCACGGGTGCGACGGTCGCAATTGCCGACACCGGCACCATCTGCCTGGCTGGTGAGCACACCGGCCGCCGCGCAATCACGCTGGTACCCGATCACCACATCATCGTGCTCAAGAAGAAAGACATCTGCACAATCGTCCCCGAGGGCGTTGCCGTGCTCGAAGAACGAGGGCTGACCACCTCCCCGCAGACGTGGGTTTCGGGTCCGTCCGCGAGTGTCGACATTGAGTTCCAGCGCGTGGCCGGCGTGCACGGACCGCGCACTCTCGATGTGATCATCACCGACTGATCAGCGCGTCTGAGACGATCGGGGCTTCAGAACCAGCGGGTTCTGCAGCCCCGACTGCGTTTGAGCCCTCCTACCTGCCGGTGTTTCTGTGCGCGGCGGGTGAACTTGGCGTGAGCAGGCTGAGAGTTTAGGCTGAGGAGCCAATCTGTAGTCCGCGCCACAGTCGGCGCTGCACACCGGGAGGCTCTGTGAGCACCACTCAGCCGTCAGGCGGCAATATGCGAACCGCCGCAATTTCCTCAATGACACCGGAACAACAGGAAAGAACGGCACGCAGGGCCGCAACCGCGGCCCTCGTCGGCACCGCCATGGAGTGGTACGACTTCTTCCTGTTCTCCACGGCCGCGGCCATTGTCTTCAACATCCACTTCTTCGCCTCCGACGACAAGGTCACCGCTCTGCTGGCCTCCTTCGGAACCATGGCCGTGGGCTTCATCGCCCGCCCCATCGGCGGCATCATCTTCGGTCACCTGGCTGACAAGGCCGGCCGCAAACTCGTCCTCATCATCACCGTCACCGGCATCGGCGTGGCCACCGGGCTCATCGGCGTCCTGCCCACATTCGCCACGATCGGCGTGTGGGCACCCACCCTGCTGATCGTGCTGCGTATTGTTCAGGGACTCGCCGTCGGCGGTGAATGGGGCTCAGCCGTCACGGCGGCAGTTGAATCCGCTCCACCGGAGAAGCGCGCACGCTACGCCGTCATGCCGCAGGTCGGCTCGCCCATCGGCACCATCCTGTCCTCCGGCGCATTCTTCGTCATCGGCGTGCTGCTGCCGCCGGAAAGCTTCGATGCCTGGGGCTGGCGCATCCCGTTCCTCGCTGCCATCCCGCTGCTGCTCGTGGCTCTCTTCATCCGCCGGCACCTGGATGAAACCCCTGAGTTCCAGAAGCTCATTGCCGAAGGCGAAAAGGAATCGGTTCCGTTCTTCAAGCTGCTGAAGGAAGCACCGCTGGGCATCATCGTGGGCTTCATGACCACTCTGCTGGGTGTGGCGGGCTTCTTCGTCGTGACGACGTTCGCGGTGTCCTACGGGAAGAACTTCCTGGGGCTTCCGGCCAACCTCATGCTCGCAGCAACCATGATCGGCGCTGTCCTGCAGATCGTCGTCATGATCCTCTACGGCCGCGTGGGCGAGAAGATCGGCTCGGCACGCGCCTCGCTCATCGGCGGCCTGCTCACCATGGCGTTCGCCTTCCCCATGTTCTGGCTGATCGAAACCAAGATCTCCGTTCTCGTCATCTGCGGTGTTGCCGCGGGCATCACGAGCGTGTCGCTGTCCTACGCCGTCAACGGCTCGGTCATCACGGCGCTGTTCAAGCCCGAATACCGCACCTCGGGTGTTTCGCTGTGCTCGAACCTCGCCGCGATCGTGGCAGGCTTCATGCCGATGCTCGCCACATTGTTCCTCGGCATGGTGGACGGAGCCTGGTGGCCAGCGCCGCTCATGCTGATGACGCTCGCTGCGATCACCGCGCTCGGCTCCGTGCTGGCACCGAAGGTCAGCCTGCAGATTGAGGGATACCGCCACTGAGCGGAATTTTCATACATCCGGTCAGCAGCAGCTGACAGCGCGAAAAGCCGGGCCCCGCACTGCCGGGGCCCGGCTTTTTGCTGTCCTGGCACCTCGACCCAGGTGTCGCAGAGAATTCGAGCCCCGCACGGGGCGTGATCAGAACCTCACCCGCAATGAGTTATTATTCTTCTCAATGCATATTCATTAGTGGCGGCTCGGGCCACCCACCCGCACCACCACGGGCAGATTCCTGCCCCCGCACCCCTAGGAGCAGCCGTGAAGAAGATCCTCACCGCACTGACCGCCGTGACCGCACTGACCTTGACCGCATGCGGAGGAGGCGACGCCGACGACAGCGGGCTGGTCCAAAGCAGCAAACTCACCGTCTGTGCAACCGTCCCCTACGAACCCTTTGAGTTCGTCAAGGACGGCAAGACCGTCGGCTTCGACATCGACCTG
>NZ_KV786001.1:21508-22480 GCF_001806795.1 Brevibacterium sp. HMSC22B09
CAAGACCGTCGGCTTCGACATCGACCTGGCCGACAAGCTCGCCGAACGCCTCGACGTGGAAACCGAAGTTCTGAGTACCCCCTTCGAGGGAATCCAGTCGGGAACTTCGCTCGACACCGGCAAGTGCGACATCGCCGTCTCCGGTATCTCCATCACCGATGAACGCAAGACGAAAATGGATTTCACCGACCCTTACCTCAACGACAACCTCGGGCTGGCCGCCGCCAAGTCGGACGGCTTCGCGAGCCTGAAGGACGTCAAGGACAAGAAGGTCGGCGTGCAGGCAGCAACCTCGGGCGAAACCTACGCGCAGGACGAGGGCATCAACCCGGTGCAGTACGAAAACGGCGGGATGCTCACGCAGGCCCTGATGGCCGGCAAAATCGACGCCGCAATCGGCAACATCTCGGTCATCTCAGCAGCAACCAAGGCTGACGACAAACTCGAACTCGTCGAAACCTACTCCAACGGCGAGCAGCTTGGCGCGGCCGTCAAGAAGGACAACACGGAGCTCACCGAAGAGTTCAACGCAATGCTGAAGGAAATGACTGACAGCGGCGAATACACAGAGCTCATTAAGCAGTGGTTCGGCGAAGAAGTCGCAGACAGCCTCAGCGTTGCCAAGGATTCCTGACCGCGCGGCAGGTAACGATTTCGCACCGTGGAGAAATATCTGCCGAAGAATTCCCCCAATGTGACCCGCGACACTGTATGGTCTGTTCCCATGGAGCGGCACGAATGGGCCTGCCGCGCTATTAAGGAGACATCGTGAAGAAAGCACTCTCGATTACCGCCTTCGCGGCGGCAGCATCCTTTGTTCTCGCCGGCTGCGGCGGTGGCGGTGACAGCGCCGCAGAAGCCGGAGATCTCGATCTGGTGCAGAGCGGCAAGCTCACCGTCTGCTCTGACATTCCCTACGAACCTTTTGAGTTCGTCAAGGATGGCAAGACCGTCGGCTTCGACATCGACCTG
>NZ_KV786001.1:22500-23178 GCF_001806795.1 Brevibacterium sp. HMSC22B09
CAAGACCGTCGGCTTCGACATCGACCTGGCAGACAAGCTGGCAGAGCGCTTGGGCCTCGAAACCGAAGTGCTCACGACTCCGTTCGAAGGAATCCAGTCGGGAACTTCGCTCGACACCGGCAAGTGCGACATCGCCATTTCCGGCATCTCGATCACAGATGACCGCAAGACCAAGATGGAGTTCACCGACCCGTACCTCAACGACAACCTCGGTTTGGCCGCGGCGAAGTCGGACGGCTTCAAGAGCCTCGACGACGTCAAGGACAAGAAGGTCGGCGTGCAGGCTGCGACCACCGGTGAAACCTACGCCAAGGACAAGGGCATTTCGCCCGTGCAGTACGAAACCGGCGGCATGATGACCCAGGCCCTCATGGCCGGCAAGGTCGATGCCGCGGTCGGCAACATCTCGGTCATCTCGGCGGCAACCAAGGCTGACGACAAGCTCGAACTCGTCGAAACCTACGACACCGGGGAACAGCTTGGTGCAGCCGCTAAGAAGGGCAACACCAAGCTGACCGAAGAGTTCAACTCCATGCTGAAGGAAATGCTGGAGAACGGCGAATACGACGAACTCGTCCAGCAGTGGTTCGGCGATGAAGTCGCCGAAAGCCTCAGCGTGGCCGAAGGCTCCGAAGGCTGACATTTCAACCGAGGGGTGCCGCTCACCACGGGTGAGCG
>NZ_KV786002.1:0-38794 GCF_001806795.1 Brevibacterium sp. HMSC22B09
GGTGCCGCTCACCACGGGTGAGCGGCACCCTTTACCGAGCAGATTCCCCTCTTCCATCCCTGACCAGGAGGCACCGTGGCTCTGAGCATGAAGCAGCGCCGGCGCACATCCCTGACGATCCAGTACGCGATCTTCTTCATCGTTGTCATCATTCTGGCCGTCACAATCGACTGGCCGAATATCGTCGACAAGTTCTTCAACTTCCGGATCATGGCCCAGCAGTTCCCGGAAGTGATCACCACCGCGCTTAAGAACACGATCATCTACACGGCCCTGGGCTTTGTGTTCGCCATGGCGCTGGGCATCCTGCTGGCGCTCATGAAGCTGTCCTCGGTAGGCCCGTACCGCTGGGTCGCAACGGCGTACATCGAATTCTTCCGCGGCGTCCCCGCACTTCTTGTATTCCTCGCCTTCGGATTCGGCATCCCGACCGCATTCAAGGTCAACCTCGACAACTACCTCACGGTCATGCTGGCGCTGGGAATTGTCGGTTCGGCCTACATTGCCGAAACTCTGCGTGCCGGCCTGCAGGCCGTGCCGAAGGGGCAATACGAGGCGGCGCGTTCGCTGGGCATGAGCCACTCCCGGGCCATGATCTCGGTGGTCATCCCGCAGGCCTTCAAGATCATCCTGCCGCCGCTGACCAACGAAATCATCATCATGACGAAGGACTCGTCGCTTATCTACCTGCTGGGCCTGCTGCCCAGCCAGTTCGAACTGGCGCTGTTCGGCAAGAATGCAATCGCCGCACCGGAAGCCGGCCTGACGCCGCTTGTGATCGCGGGTGCCTGCTACCTCGTCATCACACTGCCCCTGGGCTGGCTGGCCCGCAAGTTCGAATCCCGCCAGCAGAAAGCGAATGGAGCCTGACATGACTGCTGAACAGACCGCAGCCGTCACACCGGCTGTCAAAATCACCGATCTGCACAAGTCCTACGGCGACGTCGAAGTCCTCAAGGGCATCAACGTCGAGGTTCTGCCCGGCGAGGTCGTCTGCCTCATTGGGCCATCTGGTTCGGGCAAGTCGACTCTTCTGCGCTGCATCAACGTACTCGAGCAGTCCAACAGCGGCACCATCGAGGTTGCGGGCTTCACCGCCACGGACCCCGACACCGACCTCAACGTCATGCGTCAGCACGTGGGCATGGTGTTCCAGAGCTTCAACCTGTTCTCCCACAAGACGGTTCTGGAGAACTGCACGATCGCGCAGATCCGGGTTGCCAAGCGCGCCCCTGAAGAAGCGAAGAAGATCGCTCTGGAGAACCTCAAGATCGTCGGCCTGGACCACCTTGCAGATCGCTACCCCGACCAGCTGTCCGGCGGTCAGCAGCAGCGTGTGGCAATCGCGCGTGCGCTGTGCATGAATCCCGACCTCATGCTGTTCGACGAACCGACCTCGGCGCTCGACCCCGAAACCGTCGGCGACGTTCTGCACGCCATGCGCCGCTTGGCAAGCCAGGGCATGACGATGGTCGTGGTCACCCACGAAATGAACTTCGCGAGCGAAGTCGCCGACAAGGTCGTCTTCATGGACGGCGGGGTCGTCGTCGAAATGGGTCCGCCGGAGGACGTCATCGGCAACCCGCAGCACAAGCGCACGCAGAGCTTCCTCAAGCGCGTTCTCGACCCTGACCACATGGAATAGGAAACCGTCCGACGTAGTATCGAAGCATGCGCCTTGATCTGAGAATCGACAATGCCAATATTCTGACGATGGAGCCCGCCGGCGACGCCGACCCCTACGGCACGCGCGCTCGGCTGGGCTCCATCGGCGTCATCGGGGACAGGATTGTGGCAGTGGGCGACGAAGCCCACGACGCCGCAGCCGATCGCGTTCTCGACGCCGACGGACGCTTCCTCGCCCCGGGCTTCAACGACGTCCACTGCCACACCGCCTGGTACGGCATGACCCTGTTGGACGTCAGCGTTGAAAAACTCGGCACGATGGACGCCGTGTACGCGGCACTCGAAGCCTCCGCAAAGGAAAAGGCTCCCGGCGAATGGGTGACCGCCACCGGCTTTTCGCAGAACGACTACGACGGTCAGTACCCGGACATTCAGGTACTCGACCGGATTGCGGACGGCCGCCCCATGTTCATCCGCCAGGTGTCCGGCCACGCTGCCATCGCCAACACGGAAGCGCTCGAACGCGCAGGTGTTTTCCGCGATGATTTCGAAACTCCCGAGGGCGGCAAGATTGTCCGCGACGAGCACGGCAAGCCCACCGGACTCATTGAAGAAACAGCGCAGGCCCTCGTGCAGGACCTCATCCGCCCCTATTCGCGATCGCTTCTGGTTGATGCGATTGATGCGGCCACTGAGTCGTATGCCCAGCAGGGGTTGACCAGCTTCGGTGATGCGGGCATTGCCGCCGGCTGGATCGGGCACTCTCCCACCGAGCTCGGCGCCTACCAGGAAGCCCGGCAGAACGGCCGCCTGCACGCGCGCGGCCAGCTCATGCCGATGGCCGATGCTCTGCGCCCCCTGCACGCTCACGACGACGATCAGAACGGGCTGGGGCTTGACCTGGGCGTCGTCAGCGGCTTCGGCGATCCCATGCTCCGCCTGGGCCCGATCAAGATCTTCATGGACGGCGCTATGAGCTCTGAGACCGCCGCCATGTATGAAAACTACGAGGGCTCAGACACGCCCGGTTACTTCCAGGACGACCCCGAGGTGCTGCGCGCCCGGATCCTCGACACCTACCGGGCCGGGTGGTCGCTGGCGGTGCACGCGATCGGCGACAAGGCCGTCGCGAAGGCCATCGAATTCATCTGCGAAGCCCAGGACACCTACGGCTTCCCCGCCCAGCGTCAGCCGGGACACACGATTCCCAATCGCATTGAAC
This sequence comes from Brevibacterium sp. HMSC22B09, assembly GCF_001806795.1. Classification (NCBI taxonomy): domain Bacteria; kingdom Bacillati; phylum Actinomycetota; class Actinomycetes; order Micrococcales; family Brevibacteriaceae; genus Brevibacterium; species Brevibacterium sp. HMSC22B09. Next base: position 2,849 of record NZ_KV786002.1, read on the forward strand.
ACGCTGCCATGGTCAGCGACTCCCAGCTGAAGACCCTGCGCGACTACGGCATTGTGGTCACTCCGCAGGCGGCTTTTGCCGATGCGATCGGTGATGCTCAGAACGCGTCCCTGGGCGAGGCCCGCCGACCCTTGCTCTACCGGGCCAAGGCTTTCTTCGACGCCGGGGTGCTCCTTCCCGGCTCATCCGACCGCCCGTGCGCTGATGGCACGCCCCTGCGCGGCATCCAGGCATTTGTTGACCGCCGCACCCGCTCCGGCGATGTCATGGGCTCGGCTGATGAGTGTCTCACTCCCCAGCAGGCGCTGGCCGCATACACCTCGATCGCGGCGGAAGCCTCCGGCGACCTCGCCGACAAGGGAACACTCAGCCGCGGCAAACTGGCCGACATCGTCTTCCTCGACGAAAACCCGGTTGCGGTTGACCCCACCACGATCAAAGACATCAACGTTGCGGCCACCATGCTCGGCGGCCGCTTCACACACGGAAATCTCGACTGACCCCGTCCACAGCATGAAAGGAGCTGCAGTGTCCACAGACGCGCACGCCCAGGAATTCCTCACAGACTTCGCCACCATGAGCAGCTTCGGGCAGACCGCCCGCGGCGGTGTGGACCGAGAGGCAATGACCGAAGCCGACGTCGACCAGCGCAACTGGCTTGGCGGCTGGCTGGAAGAGCGCGGCTTCAGCGTTGAAGTCGACAGGGTCGGAAACCAGTTCGGCCTGTACCGCTTCACCCCTGATGCGCCGTTCGTCCTGTTCGGTTCGCACATGGACTCCCAGCCGACCGCCGGTCGCTTCGACGGCGCCTACGGTGTGCTTGCGGCAGCGCACGCCGCCCACCGCGTGATCGAAGCCCACAAGGCTGCCGGAACCACCCCGAAGTACAACATCGGCGTGGTCAACTGGTTCAACGAAGAAGGCTCGCGCTTCGAACCTTCGATGATGGGCTCGGGCGTCTACACCGGCAAACTCGACGCCGACACCGTGCTCAAAACAGAAGACCTCGACGGAACGTCAGTCGAAGATGCCCTGCGCGCCGGCGGCTACCTCGGTACGGGCGACGGTCCGGAGGCCGCCGCCTACGGTGAGATCCACGTGGAGCAGGGGCGCCTCATGGAGGACGCCGGCAAGCAGATCGGACTTGTGGAGGCCACGTGGGCCGCGCACAAGTACCACCTGATCGTCCACGGCGAGCAGGCCCACACCGGCTCAACTGTCATTGCCGACCGCCACGATGCCCTGCTGGGCGCGTCGCACCTGGTGATTGCGGCACGCGAAATCGCCGTTGAGTTCGGCATCCACTCCTCGGTCGGGCAGATGGTCGTCCTGCCGAACTCGCCGGTCGTGGTGCCCAGCGAGGTGCGCATGCACATGGACTTCCGCTCCCCCAGCCAGGAAAAGGTCGAACAGGCCGATGCCAAGCTCAAGGAGCGCATCAAACAGATCGAAGAGACCGCAGCGGTCCGCATTGAAGAGGGCACGGCGCACGCTTGGGATAAGCAGGCCTACCACGAATCCGGTGTCGAGCTCAGCCGTCAGGCAGCCGAAGACCTGGGCCTGTCGCACATGAACATCATGACCGTCGCCGGCCACGACTCAACGAACATGAAGGACATCGTGCCGACCGTCATGCTGTTCGTGCCCTCCGTTGAGGGCGTCAGCCACAATGAAGAGGAGTTCACCACCGACGAAGACATGGTCGCCGGTGTCGAACACTTCACCGAGGTTGTCCGTCGCATGGCCGACGGGGCTCTCGACTGAGCGTGAACGCTGAAGACTCTGCCGCACAGCTGCGGGAGGCTCTCGCGGAATTCCCCGTGGAAGCCTTCCGCACTGTTGCGGGTGCCGGCGAGGCGACGCTGGAGATCAAAAAGTCCGAGTTCATCGGCGTCATCGCCCCGGCAGCCACGGAAGAAGAGGCCCGGCGGATCATCGACGAACAGAAGCAGCTGCACCCGAAAGCCCGCCACTGGTGCACCGCCTACGTGCTGGGCCCGGACGCTCGCACGCAGCGCTCTAACGACGACGGCGAACCTGCGGGAACCGCGGGAGCACCGATCCTCGATGTTCTGAGCGGCAGCGGCCTGACGGATGTTGTTGCAGTTGTGACCCGCTATTTCGGCGGGGTTCTGCTGGGAGCGGGCGGGCTTGTCCGCGCATACGGTTCTGCCGCCTCTGAAGCTCTTGCGCAGGCAAAGATCATCACCCGCAGTCTCATTGTCCCGGTCAGCGCACGCTTGGACTATTCAACGGCAGACACCGTGCGAGCACGCGCAGAGCAGCGCGGGTGGAAGATCATCGATGCCGAATACGCAGCGGATGTCACGATGCACGCGGGAGTTCCTGCGGACGATGTCGATGACTACGCGCGCATGCTGGCTGATATCAGCGCCGGTTCTGCACAGCCGATCATGGGCACACCCCGCTACGTGTAGCGGACGGCGGGGCTGGGCCTAAAAGAAGCCGGCCCAGGATTTCATTCAGTCGAGGGTCGCGATCCGACCGACTTTGGCCTGGGTGAGCGACACGATGTCTTCGGGCTGCATTTCCACCTGCAGGCCGCGTTTGCCCGCAGAGACGAAAACCGTCGCATAATCGGAGATTGTCCTGTCGGCAATGACGGGGTGCTGACGGCGCTGCCCGAACGGGCTCACTCCCCCGGTTGTGAACCCGGTGCGGCGTTCAGTTTCCGCCACTCCCGCCAGCTGGGCTTTGCGACCGCCGGCTGCACTCGCCGCGGCTTTTAGGTCGAGCTGTCCCGATACCGGCACCAGTGCGATCACCGGTTTCCCGTCGACGAGGATCATCAGGGTTTTGAAGACTCTGCCGTATTCGACTCCCAGTTTGTCCGCCGCTTCTGTTCCGTAGCGGCGTGCCGCCGGATCGTGCTCGAATTCGTGCAGGGAGTAGGAAACTCCCTTGACGTTGAGCACTTTGAGTGCGGTTGTCGATGCGGTCTGGGTCTTCACGCGTCTTCCTCCTGCACGGCGGGCGTGCGGGCTCTTATCCGTTTGGTCTGCCGTCCACCATATGAAAACCCGCTCCCTCGTACCAATTCGCGATGATTCGCTCACTCCCGCTCCCCCTTGCCGACAAACGCACGAGGTGGTGCGCACTCGGGTGCGCACCACCTCGTGAGCGGTGTGTATGGGAGGTGTCTGCGTCAGTTCTGCTCTTCTGCTTCGGCTTCTGCAATGGTGCGGCGGACTTCGTCCATGTCGAGGTCTTTGACCTGGCCGATGAGGTCGTCAAGGGCCGAACCGGGCAGGGCACCGGCCTGGCGGAACACGAGCACTCCGTCGCGGAAGGCCATGAGCGTGGGGATCGAGGTGATCCCGGCCTGCGCGGCCAGCTGCTGTTCTTCTTCCGTATTGACTTTTGCAAAGGTCACGTCGGAGTGCGTTTCCGAGGCTTTTTCGTAGACCGGCGCGAACTGGCGGCAGGGGCCGCACCAGGATGCCCAGAAGTCAAGAAGCACAATGCCGTCGGTCAGGACGGTCTCTTCGAACTTTTCTGCTGTCAGGTCGATGGTGGCCATGGCAGTCCTCCTTGTTGTAAGTCTCTGCTGCGGGTTTCTGCCTGCACAACGTACACACCGGGCCCGTTCATTCCAGGGTTGTTCCGGCCCACGCCAGTGGGCCCGAGCCGGGAAGTTCAGGCCCAGCCGAGTTCGTGCAGGCGATCGTCGTCGATTCCGAAGTGGTGGGCGATTTCGTGGATGACGGTGACGTAGATCTGGTCGCGCAGATCGTCGTCGTCCAAAGCAAAGTCGATGAGGTTGTTCTTATACAGGCTGATGGTGTCCGGCGGAACGAAGCCATAAGCCGAGTCGCGCTCTGTGAGCGCTATGCCCTCGTAGAGCCCCAGCAGGTCGGGTTCGTCTTCCGGGGCGTTGTCCTCGATGAAGATGACGACGTTGTCCATGGCTTCGCGCAGCTCATCCGGAAGGTCGCTGAGCGCAAGTTCGACAACCTCGTTGAACTCGTCGTCCGAAATGCTCTTCTCCACGCTTCCCTCCACGGTCCAGTCTAAGTCTGCACCGGGCGTCGGCCCAGGGCCGGGAAGACACGGATAAGCCACAGTGGCAAAGGTCACTCAGCAGATCTCCACTCGGTTTTGCATTCTCTCAGAGCGGCCTATATAGTTATCTCTGTTGCTCACCGCGAAAGCGGTTAGAAACACCAGGCCCCCATCGTCTAGCGGCCTAGGATTCCGCCCTTTCACGGCGGCGACACGGGTTCGAATCCCGTTGGGGGTACTCGAAACTTCAGTTTCGACCTAAAAGAATAAGGCCCTGTGGCGCAGTTGGTCAGCGCGCCGCCCTGTCACGGCGGAGGTCGCGGGTTCAAGTCCCGTCAGGGTCGCGGAGCACAAGGCTCTTCTGCTTCAGAAGAGCCTTTGTTCTATCAGCTGTCAGGCAGCTGATGGCTCTGTAGCTCAGTTGGTAGAGCGTTCGACTGAAAATCGAAAGGTCACCGGATCGACGCCGGTCGGAGCCACAACCACAAGAGGCCCTGCACCCCGCTTGGGGAGCAGGGCCTCTTGCCGTCCCCACCAAGATGAGATTCCGCAGCAAACAGGAGCGGCACCTCGTGCCCGCACCGAAGCCACCGGCTCGGTACGAGCACATCACATCGAGACCGTACCGAAATCCGAATTGAGTGCGAGTTTCACTGTGACACGTTAAACTTCCTGAGAGAACTCTGTGTTGCCAATCACTGCTCTGACTCCTGTTGCAGTTCGCAAAGACGCGGCAAACCTGAGCCGGAAGGAACCCAATGTCTGAATTCACTCCGTGGACTCTCCTCATAGATGCGGGAATGATCGGAGCCCTCCTCGCCGTCGGCGTGCTCTTGCGCGCAATCATGAAGTCACTCCAATCACTCCTCATTCCAGCGTCATTCATTGCCGGCTTCCTCGGCTTGGCGCTGGGACCCAACGGGTTCGGCCTGCTGCCGTTCTCCGAAGAACTGGGCACCTACGCCTCTGTGCTGATCGTCGTCGTCTTTGCGTGTCTGGCCATGTCCGATGACTTCGACTTCCGCAAGATCAAAGGCCCCATCGTGAGCTTCTCGGCATACGGAGTGCTCATCTACACCGCCCAGGTTGCGGTCGGCATTCTTGCCGTTGTTCTGCTTCTGGGTCCGCTTTTCGGCGCTGACCTGACAATCGGCACTCTGCTGTTCGCCGGCTGGGCCGGCGGTTTCGGCACTGCGGCCGCCCTCGGCGATGTGTACGCGAACGCCGGGCACGAAGAGCTCCGCTCCTTGGCCTTCACCTCGGCAACCGTCGGCCTGCTCGCGGGCATCATCGGCGGCATCATCCAAGCGAAGATCGGTGCGATGCGCGGTCACGTCAAGGAATTCGCAGGCATGGAGTCCATTCCGGAAGACATGCGCACCGGTGTGCTGACCGGCGAAGACCGCCGCGCGCCCATTGGCCAGCACCGCTTCTCCGGTTCGAGCATCGAGTCCCTGGGCTTCCAGGTGGGCATCATCCTCGCAATTGCAGGTGCTGCCTACGCCATAACGACCCTGCTGGGCAACTGGTTCCCCGCTGTCAGCTTCCCCACCTTCACGGTTGCCTTCCTGGTGGGCCTGCTCGTGCGCGGTCTGTTCAAGGCAACCCGCACCACCAAGTTCGTCGACCGTGACACACTCAGCTCGATTTCCGGTTCCGCCACCGACATTCTCGTCGTCTGCGGTATTGCCTCCATTCAGCTGCAGGCTGTCGCCGACAACCTCCTGGTGATGTCGATTCTGTTCGTCGTCGGCCTGTTGTTCTGCCTGGGTCTGGGTCTGCTCGTAGCTCCCCGCACCCTGCAGGACGGCTGGTTCGAAAAGCAGATCTTCACGTGGGGTTGGGGCACCGGTGCCGTCAACACGGCAATCGCTCTGCTGCGCATTGTCGACCCCAAGCTGAAATCTGGAACGCTGGAAGACTTCGCAATTGCCTACATTCCAGTGGTGCCGGCCGAAATCACGGCTGTGACGTTCGTTCCCGCACTTGCCATGGCGGGCCTGGCCTGGCCGATTCTCGGCATCTGGGGCGGTATTGCCGTTGCGGCCGCCGTCGTCTTGGTGATAGTCACCGTGCGCAACCGCTCAGCAACACCAGCCGCCGCATAGCTGAGCTCACTGCCGTATAACCGCTGGAACGCGCCCGTCACCGATGGTGACGGGCGCGTTCTACTAGAACGGCCGCCGAGGTGCGGCTTTCGCAGTCGAGTTTCAGCAGGACTCGATTGAGGTGGGTTTTCACGGTTGATTCGCCAACATACATCGCCGCGGCGATTTCGCTGTTCGTCAACCCGGCGTGCAGGTGAAGCGCAACTTCGCGCTCCTTCTCGGTCAGCGTGTTCATCTTTTCCCACGCGTCTTTCTGTGCCGCGCGGTCTGGGTTTTCAACCGCCATGGACATCAGCCGCCGCACAGCCTGCGGGGAAAACACAGGCTGACCCAGATGCGCTCGGCGAACGGTGTCAATAAGCTCTTCCGGCCCGATGTCTTTGAGCAGAAAGCCCACGGCACCGGCTTCCAGAGACTGCAGCAGATAGTTTTCGGTGTCAAAGCCGGTGAGCGCCAACACCGTGGGCGGCCGCAGTCCGTTGCGCAGGCTACGGATCGCCTCAACACCGCCGATTCCCGGCATCGACAAGTCCATGAGGACAACATCGGGGAAATGCTTATGCGCCTTCTCGATCGCATCTTCGCCTGAACGTGCGGCTGCAACAACCTCAATATCACCGGGGGTGCTGAGAATACGGTCAAGACCCGTGAGGACCATGGCATCGTCGTCGACGATCATCACGCGGATCGGGGCAGCTGCAGACGGCATGCTCACACTCTATTCGGAGAGGTTTTCACGCTTCCGCAGCGGGCGGCAAAAAGGCATCCACGACGAACTCCCCGTCATGCACACCTGCCTCGCAGCTGCCGCCGACAGCTTCCGCCCGTGTGCGCATTCCCTCAATCCCTGCACCAGAGCCCGTCGGTGCTAGGGAGTCAGCTACTGCCGCACGAACAGCGTCTTCACCACCGTGCACGTCGAGATCGACGACACCGCGGGCATTGCGCTGCTGACGCTCCCCGCCGACAGCCTCCGGCAGCGTGTTGACGATCCGCAGTCGCACCCCCTCGTGGGCGGCAGACCGAACGCTCAGCCTGATGGGCTGCCCGGGGGCGTGCTTCATGGCGTTTGTCAGCGATTCCTGCACAATCCGATATGCAGCAAGCCCCGTCACGCGGGGAAAACTGTCGACGGCGCGCAGAACCACGTACGGAAAGACTGACACTCCGGCTTGCGCCGCTGAATCGATGAGGGCCGGAATTCCATCGAGGCCGGCTTCCGCCACCGAGGCGGCAGCCGGTTGAATGTCAACTGTTCGGACGCCTTCGATGACTCCGCGCAGATCTTCCAGAGCCGCGTGAGCCTGCGAGCGCAGCGCCTGTGCGCTCTGCTTGGCTTTGGGGTCGTCTCCGACTTCCAGCGCCCCAGCGTGCAGGGACAGAACCGACAGACGATTAGAAAGTGTGTCGTGCAGTTCGCGGGCCAGTGCCTGACGCTCTGATTGGCGGGCGACTTCGGCTGCCAGCAGGGCATTTTTGTCGCCTTCGACTTCAGCGCGGCTTTCGGCCCTTTGGGCACGCCGCATTTGGCGCACGAGCATGCCGCCACCGACGCTGAAGAAGAGACCCAGCGCAGTTGCTGCGCATGTCAGGATGATGATTTCCGCTGCGCGCTCGTCACTGACGAAGACATACTCCGATGTGTCGAGCAGGATGACTCCAAAGGGAGAAGAACGCGGATCCCCCAGACTGAGCCTCAGCGCCCCAGCGACCGTCAGACCTCCGCCGATTACGGCGGTTATGACCGCAATACGCCGCGGGCTGCGGCTGACCAGATGAAACACTGCCACAAGCAGAAGCACACAGTCAGCCCAGCCCAGAGCCAGAAGAGCTCCGGCGATGAAGGGAACGAGCGGCGCTCGGCGGCGGAAAAACACCGTCAGCCAGAAGACAGCAGCCACCATGCTCGCCACAGCTGCCGTTTCTGTGGGCTGGCCGTCCCGGGTTGCAAACGGAGCCGCGGATGATGCGATGAGCGAGAACAACACGCCGACGGCAAAAAGCACGAAAGACACGGCAACGTTGAGCACCAGGGAAACAGAGCGGGAGAGCATAAGGGAATCGTAATCGCGCATCTGGGCTCAGGGGATCCGCCGCCCAGCCGGCACCCCTCATCCTTTTGGTCAGGCAATCCACCCGGATGGGCGATGTGCACACCAGGGCGTCGTTCTTACTGTGAGCTTCACTGGCAATCACACTCGAAGGAATCACCATGTCAATGAACACACCTCCGCCACACGGGCAGGCCGGACCATACGGGCAGGCTGGACCACAGGGGCCGACCGGTCCCTACGGGCAGGCCGGACCGCAGGGACCCCCGCCCAACGCGTATTCACAGCCTCCGATGCCAATGCCGATGCCGATGCCTCCGGCACAGAAACCACCGCGCAAGTCGATTTTCAAACGCTGGTGGTTCTGGCTGATTATCGGTTTTGTCGTCGTGGTCGGCATCATGGCCGCCGCATCAGACGATGGGCAGGCGGGCACTGACGCACCTGCGGAGCAGAGCCAGAGCTCGGCGGACAAACCGGAGAAGTCAGAAGACAAACCGAAGAAGGAAGCAGAGGAAAGCTCCGCAAAGGACGACGACAAAGCTGACGACCCGGACGTTTCCCGTGAGTTCAAGGCAGCTCTCGCCAGTGCACAGACCTACGCCGACACACTGCACATGAGCAAAAAGGGAATCTACGATCAGCTCGTGAGTGAACACGGTGAGAGTTTCCCGAAGGACGCGGCTCAATACGCAATCGACAATGTTGAAGCAGACTGGAAAGAGAATGCGCTGAAGACAGCGGAGAACTACCAGGACACGATGAACATGTCGCGAGATGCTATTCGCGAACAGCTCGTCAGCGAATACGGTGAGCAGTTCACCGAAGAAGAAGCTGACTACGCAATGGAACACCTGCCGGAATAATCATTCGTCAGCGTGACTCAGGGCAAAGCCCGGCGGATATTCCGCCGGGCTTTCACGCCCCTCTCCCCTATCCCATGAAGAGGCGGAGGACAGCTGCTCGTGCTTCTTCGGCTGTTCCTGCAACTGCGGTGCGGAACTGCGCGCCGACCTCAATCAGCGCAGCCGTTGCGGCCTCGGGGTCATCGCCCAGGTCGAGCACCGCTTTGGCCTCCTCGCACTGTTCGGCCGCTTCAGCGGTTTCAACGAGAACTGCCTCAACCGCGGTCCCGTGCGGGGCACCCACGGCGAAGATGCGCGGGCGGGCAGCATCCATCTCGAGATTCGCAATGATCTCCCACACCCGACCGGCAAGCTGCCCGACAGCGTCACCGGGCTGGCCGGGTTCACCGAACCGTTCGTCGATCTGCACCCACACGGTTCCATCGGCGGCCAACAGCCGCAGAACTTCGGAGTAAGCGGACGCGAGCACATCCACCCACCCCTGCCCGGCAGCGTCATCGGCAATCCCCGGAGCAAAAGCCCGGAGAACAGAGGCCGGACCGGCAAGCACCGGGCGGACATCGATGCCTTCTTCATCGTGCGCTTCAGCCCTCAGATCAAACAGCCGCCCCGGACGCACGGGCCCGACAACAGGCGCCGCGGCGCCACTCAGCCCCGCGGGCGCCTCAAGATCAAGTTCAGCCCGCAGGCTTACGTGGGAACTCGAACCGCCCACGAGCCCCAGCACAATCGCGGTCGAGACCAGCACCGAACCGTGGGCAAAGTCAGCTGGAATCGCGTGCGGTTCATACAGTCCGTCATCCGCCAGCTGGCGGTAGGCCGACAGCCGAGCTGCACGCATGTCGGATTCGTATTCTGCTTCGTCGATGTCGCCGGCACGAAGCGCTGCCACCCGATCATCCCGAATGTCGGCAAGGAGCTCCCGCGGAACAGACAGTGTCGTTGCGGCGGGAAAAGCACGAGCGAAGTCCACTTACATCCAGCCCTTTTTCTTGAACACCAGGTACAGAACCACGGCCAGTGCCACCATCGCGCCGATCGCCATGGGATAGCCCAGCGGCCAGCTGAGCTCCGGCATGTTTGTGAAGTTCATGCCGTAGATCGCACCGATTAGTGTGGGGGCAAAGAGAATAGCCGCCCAGCCGGAGATCTTCTTCATGTCGTCGTTCTGGCGCTGCGAAACAAGGGTCGAATTGACCTGCAGAATCTGGTTGAGCGCATCCCGCAGCTCGGAGATGTCCGGAATGACCGTCGCCAGGTTGTCAGACACGTCCTCCAGGTACGTCTGGAGCTCTTCGTCGTTTCCATAGCCGTGACGGGTGATGCCGATGAGCAGACGGCGGATCACGCCCATCATCGATGACGACGCCTGCTGCAGCTCAATGACCTCACGCGACAGGCGGTAGATGCGCTCGGCAACCGCCGGGTCACCGGAGAACACCTGACGCTCAATCTGCTCTTTGTCCAGTTCGAGTCCCCGCAGGACCCGCGGGTAATCGTCCACGAGCGAATCCAGCAGTGCGTGAATGACGGCCTCTGGGCCGTGCTCCAACAGGCTGTCCTGTTCGGACCAGCGCTCAATGAACTGAGCCGAACGGCTGTGCCACGCTTCCGCGGCCGCCTGATTCTGGCACAGGATCGCCACCTGATTGCCGCGCATAAGCACGTGGATTTCGCCGATGTCGATGTCTTCTTTTGAGTCGCGGTAGACAACCGAGTTGACCACGACGAACAGAACATCGCCGTAGCGTTCGACCTTGGCGCGCTGCTCTTTGGCCTCAAGGTCTTCCACCAACAGCGGGTGCAGGTCCCACACGTCCTCGAGTTCGCTCAGCTGTACCGGGGTGGGACGGTCAACGGCGAAGGTGACCACGCGGTCTTCATGCTTGTGCGCAAGCTTGTCGATCGCCGTGATCTCGTGCTCCATGTCGATCGAGCGCAGACCGAACTTGTCGAACGACACTCCCCGGATGTTGTGCCGCACGGGTGTGGGCGCAGCCGGTTTCTCGCGGCCGCGCCCCGCAACGCGGGGAAACAGAAGCCGGCGGCCGGGACTGGAGTTGTGAGCAGGAACCATGCCCTTATCTTCCCATGTTCCGGTGGCCGTCCCACCGAAGCGGAGCATGCCTCTGTGCGTGGGTTTCAATTCCGCTGTTCTTCGGCCTTCTGCTTCAGCTCGTCGAGGTCGAGCTCCCACTCCCCTGTTTCTGCGATGCGCAGCTTGAACTTGCCCTGCGGCAGGGAGTCCGTGGGGAACATGGCGTACAGCGGGGCAGGAGTGTTTCCCGCTGAAACGTTCGTCGGCGATGCAGAAGAGCACAGGCAGGAGTGGCCGCCGGCCTGAGCAGGCTTCACCACTTTGCCTTCATCGTCGACGAGGGCCATGTGATCTGCTGACGGCGAGCCGATCTGTCCGTAGGAGTTAAGACCGAACACCCTCTTGGAATCGCGAGGCTCGAGAAAGAACGTAATGCTGGCATCATCGGGATTCTGAGCAGCGAAGCCGAAGTCGAAGCGGGTGTACGGGCCGTCTTCTGAGATTCCGCGGATGTCCAAGCGGACGGGGCCAACTGCTGCACCCTCGACTTTGAGGACGGCAGACGCGAGTGCACCGTCGGCCGGCTCAGTCTTCTCCACTGCCGGAATCTTCTTCTCCGGCTGTCCTGTGGACACGCCGCCGCTGACAGATCCGTCCCTGAATTCGAAGCTCACACGGCGGTTCTTTGCCTGATTGGCCTTGATGTCCCCGCCCTTGGCATCGAAGTTCGGCGCTAAGGGCTCATCCGCACCTCGGCCTTCCGTCTTGAAGGTGATGTCTGCACCTTCGACCTTCGGATCAAGGTACTTCTTCACCGCATCTGCTCGGCGCTGGGAGAGCTTCTTGTTGTAGTCGGCACTGCCCTTCGCGTCAGTGTGGCCCACAAGCGCGATCTCCTGGCCCGACGCACCTTCCTTGAGCTTCTGTGCCGTTGAGTCGAGCACCTTTTTGCCCTTGGCATTGACGATGTCCTTATCGAAGTCGAAGAGAACATCGGCATCGATGTTGAGAGCTTCACCGCCCTCAAAGCGCGACAGCGACGAGTTCGGATCCATTTCAGTGGTGTTCACAAGCGGATCCACGTACCGCAGTGCCGATTCATCACCGTAATCAGCTGGCGGTTCATCGGAGAACTTCGCATTCTCATCGACCGCTTCTTTCACATAGGTCTTTCCCTCAGTCACCTGCACAGGGTCGGTGGGAGGAGTCCATGGTCCGGGCAACACACGTACGCTGTTGCCGCTGGGAGCGGGGAAATCGACCCAGAACAGCTCGACGGGCTTGTCTCGGTTCGCCGGTGTCTCTTCCGTCATGGACTGGTAGAGATTGCTGACGGGCTTGTCGAAGCGATCGCTCTTCTCAGTTTGCAGCGGCTTGATGAGAGTCCCAGAATCGACATCCCACAGCGTGATGCGCGGTTCCTTGTTCAGCACATCGACACCGCCGCCCAGCGACATAGAGCCGAGCGCTGGACCTTCCGCAGGCTGCAGCCACGCACCCACCAGACGAGCAGTATCGCCCTTCTTGTCTATCGACAGGACTTGAAACCGACCACGAGCCATGTAGTCCTTATTCTCTGCCTGCAGCTGAGGAACTTCGAGCACCATGTCTGCCAACGGCCGGCCAATAGCCGGGTCAGTCCAGAAGCCGTCGACCTTGACCAACTGACCGGGGCTGGCCGCGGGCATAGGAGATTCTTCAGAGCTCTGCCCCTCAGTGCCTCCTCCGCCCAGTGAGCAGCCCGTCAGCGCCAGTCCGCAGACTGCCGCCGCACTCGCCGCTGTTCGCAGTGCGCGGTTGATCATCGGTGATCTCCCTCGTGATCGTGTGCAAAGACTCAGAACACTATACATTTGGCGTGCGACACATAAATGAACGGAAAATCAGCGTCCCCGGTCAGCCCTGCGATTCATCCTTGAGCTTGTCGATGTCGATCTCCACAGCTCCCGATTCGGCAATCTGCAGGCGGACCTTCCCCTCAGGAATCTGCTTCGTGGCGAAGTAGGCATACATCGGTGCGGAAGTCTCTGCGGGAGCACCGTTGCCCAAGATCGAGGTCGCCGAACACAAGCACGCACGCTCTCTGGCACGGGCTGGCTTCAGCGCAGCTCCGGTGTCGCCGACCAAAGAGATATTGGTGGCCGTTGGTGCCATCGAGTTGCCGTGGTCATTGCGGCCGAACGCCTTCCGACCGTCGCGCGGCTCTAGGAAGAAAGTGGCGCGCGGCCCTCCTGCGAGGCGTAGCGTGCCTCTGCGCGCAGGCTTCAGATCACATACCAGTCGTAGGTTCCTGGTCCCGTCCGCTTGGCCTTCACCGGCACCGGCGGTTCAGCACGTCTGCTGACTGTCTGCCCCGTGGGGACATCGAGTCCTGGGATGAACGCCCCACCTGCTCCGAACGCCTTTTGGATCTTGATGTGGAAGCCGGCCATCCAGTCCTCCGGCGGTGTGAACACCACTGTCCTGCCTCCGTCGCGGACAGCAATTTCAAGACCCGCCTTCATTCGCGACCCTGGTTCGTCGGTGAACGGCGAGTGCTCCATCCGCAGATGAGCACCGATGACTTCACCGTCCAGGTCGAATCCGCGCGCCGAGCCTGCGGGTTTGGTTCCCTTGCGCAGCCCGATGACGCTGCGCATCATCAGCGCAATGACCACAATGAAGATGAGAGCACCGATCCACAGGATCGGAAACTCACCCAGCAGCCACAGAAACCCTGGAGCTTCGGCAGCTGACAGCTGTACCGAGTCGTCCATCTCTCATCCTTCCTTCACACCGCTACAACGATAGAAACAGCTGCGGTGCCAATCAAGAGTGCTGGGCCGAACGGAAGCGACGTCTTCAGTCCCTGGCGCTTGACTGCCATATAGCCCACCGCCACGACATCCGGCAGGGGCGGTTCAGTATCGCGCCTCAGCTTGAGCGCGAGAACAGACCCAGCTTCTCCCAGGCCTCCGTGTACAGGTTGAAAGCCGCGACCGCACTGTCGTAGTCATCCGAATCAAGCGCATCAACCCACGAATCGACGTAGTCCTGCGCCTGCACGGGATCGAGCACACCCGTCATTCCGCCCAGGTCGAGTTCAAGAACCGCATTCGGGTCAAAGGTCTCCAGCCACGTGCCGAACTGTGCCGCAGATTCGACAACGGCCCGCAGCCTGGACTTCTCGCGGATGACAGCCAGAGCCCAGTCCACGCGAGCAGAGGCAGCCACAATGTCCGTCCTGATGAAGGTGCGCTGGGAGCCGTCTTCCGCCTCGTCAGTTCTGATCCGGTCAGCATCAAGATCAAAAGCTAGCCACCACACCGGGGACACCTCCCAGGCGGCGGTGCGGGTGAACACCCGCTCATCAGGGTCGTCCTGCATCCACTCAACCCGTTTGGCGGCAGCGCGCCTGCGCGCCGACTTCGGCACGAGCATGTCGAGCTCATCGCGCGACACGTTCTCCGCCAAAGCCTCCACAGCGTGCCACGAGCGAATATCGTCCTGCACGGGACAGATCCGAGTGATCCCATCACCCCACTCTTCGGCAGTGAGGAAAATCGGGGTGCCCCGGTAGGAGTCTGCAACCGGGTCGGGAGGAAAGCTGATCAGCCGCGCATCAGCATCGGCGGCAACAAGCTCCTCGATCATGGAGCGGTTGTCCGACACCGGGTAGTCACCGAGTTCCGGATGCGCGTCAAGCGGTTCGAAAACCCGCAGACAAACCTGATACCTGCGCTCATAAGCCATACCGTCTACCCTAGCCGCACACGGGTCCCACGATCGTCTTATGGGCCGTCTCAAATGGCAAAGTGCATAGGGGTCCGATAGAATGACGCCGAACTGAAGCACGCAAACTCAAACCGGGGCCTATCTTGGGTGCCCTGGATCGACGAAGAGGGGGTCGACGCCTGTGGGTCGCGGCCGCGCTAAGGCAAAGCAGATCAAGGTAGCCCGGAAACTCAAGTACTACAGCCCCGAAACAGACCTTTCCGCTCTTCAGCGGGAGCTTTCCGGCAAATCAGGATCGGACGACTACGACCAGTACGACGACGATCCTGACTACTCCGAATACGCAGAGAAGTACGCAGACTACGATTCCGACGACGACTGACGGACTCTGAGTCTGCACAGACAGAGGGGGCAACCAGCTTGGCCTGGCTGCCCCCTCTGTCTGTTCTTGCTGGCCTGTTTCGGCTGCTGCCGAGGTGCCGCCCGGGTCAGGCGGCACCGGTCCGGGCCGTATCAGTCCAGGAGGATGGCCGCACCACCGTCAACGCCCTTGGCGCCGGTGACGTAATAGCTGTCAGATGAGTGCTCACCGTTGTCTTCGGCGACTTCACCCAGAACCCACGAACCGCTGAAGGAGCCCAGGACGTCGTCCACGCGGTCGGCATCGACGACGAGCACCATTCCCACACCCATGTTCCAGGTGCGCTCGCGGTCAGCCTGCGGCACACCGCCCAGGTCGCCCAGCACATTGAACACCGGGGGAACTTCCCACGTGCTGCGGCGCATGATGCCGATCGAGCCGGTCGGCAGGACGCGGGCCATGTTCGCGGACAGGCCGCCGCCGGTCACGTGCGACATGGCGTGCACGGCACCGGGCTGGTTGTCTAGAAGTTCGAGCAGCTGACCGGTGTAGACGCGGGTGGGCACCAGGAGTTCTTCGCCGAGGGTGCGGCCGAATTCGTCAACGCGCGAATGCAGGTCCCAGCCGGCGTCTTCGATGATGCGGCGCACGAGCGAGTATCCGTTGGAGTGCAGGCCGGAAGCGGGAAGGCCGATGAGGACATCGCCCGTCTGCACTTTCTGCGCGCCAAGCATGTCGGCGGCGTCAACGACTCCGGTTGCAGCACCGGCCACATCGTATTCGTCTTCACCCAGCAGACCCGGGTGTTCGGCGGTTTCGCCGCCGACTAGGGCAACATCGGCTTCGCGGCACGCTTCGGCAATGCCGCGGACGATGTCGGCGATCCGTTCGGGAACGAGTTTGCCGCAGGCAATGTAGTCGGTCATGAAAAGCGGCTTGGCACCGCCGACGATGATGTCGTCGACCACCATGCCCACGAGGTCCCAGCCGATCGTGTCGTGGATGTTCATCTGCTGGGCAATCGCAACCTTGGTGCCCACACCGTCAGTTGAGGATGCCAGCAGCGGACGTTCGTAGTCCTTGAGGAAAGAAGCGTCGAACATGCCGGCAAAGCCGCCGACGCCTCCGACGACGTTCGCGTTGTGGGTTGCCGACACGGCCGACTTCATGAGTTCGACCGCGCGGTCACCGGCCTCGACGTCAACACCGGCAGAAGCGTAGGTGGTTTCGGGCCGTTCGGTCAGGCGGTGGCCGTCTTCGTCCGCCCGGCCTGCGGAGGCAGCCGGTCCGTGCAGAGGGCCAGTCGCGGAATTGGGCGGAGTCATGTCAGCTGTCCTTTGTTCCAGATGTTCCAGAGAGTTCTTTGTCAGAAAGATCAGCTTCCGGCGGCACCGGAATCTTGTAGTCGCCGGAGAAGCAGGCCGTGCACAGCTCACTGCTGTTCTGCTCGGTTGCCTCGATCATGCCGTCCAGGCTGATGTAGCCGAGCGAATCTGCTCCGAGGGAGCGGCAGATCTCTTCCGTGTCGAGCCCGTTGGCAATGAGTTCGGCACGCGTGGCGAAGTCGATGCCGAAGAAGCACGGCCATTTGACCGGCGGTGCGGAGATGCGCACGTGGATTTCCTTGGCACCGGCTTCGCGGAGCATGCGGATGAGTGCACGCTGCGTGTTGCCGCGGACAATCGAATCGTCTACGACCACCAGGCGTTTGCCCTCGATGTTCTCCTTCACCGGGTTGAGTTTGAGGCGAATGCCCAGCTGGCGGATGGTCTGCGAGGGCTGGATGAAGGTCCGGCCGACGTAGGCGTTCTTCATGAGTCCCTGGCCGAACGGAATGCCGGATTCTTCTGCGTAGCCGACCGCGGCGGGCGTACCGGAATCCGGCGTGGCGATCACGAGGTCGGCGTCAACTGCGTGCTCACGGGCCAGGCGGCGGCCCATTTCGACGCGCGAACTGTGCACTGTCTTGCCGTTGATGACGCTGTCGGGGCGAGCCAGGTAGACATACTCGAAGACACAGCGAGCGGCTTTTTCTTCGGCAAAGCGGTGGCTGCGCAGGCCGTCTTCGTCGATTGCGATGAGTTCACCGGGCTGGATTTCGCGGACGAACGAAGCACCCACAATGTCGAGCGCAGCGGTTTCGGATGCCACAACCCAGCCGCGGTCGATTTTGCCCAGTGCCAGCGGACGCACACCGTGACGGTCGCGTGCGGCATACAGGGTGTTTTCGTCCATGAAGACGAGGCTGAAAGCGCCCTTGATCTGCGGCAGGAGGCCCAGTGCTGCATCCGTCAGGTTGTCGGCGTCAGAGGATGCGAGCAGTTCGGTGATGAGCGATGTGTCCGACGACGAATCACGGTGTGCGCGCGTGCGGCGGCGCTTCTGTTTGTGGGCCGCGACGACTTCGCGGTGCTTGTCCAGACGCTCGTCGGCGAGCGCCTGGAGTTCGTCGAAGTTCGTCAGGTTGCCGTTGTGGCACAGCGCGACGGATCCGTAGCCCGTGGGACCGAGCGTCGGCTGGGCGTTTTCCCAGGCGTGCGCGCCGGTTGTTGAGTAGCGGGTGTGCCCGATGGCCATGTGCCCCGGAAGGGTTTCGAGGTCGTTTTCGTCAAACACCTGGGAGACGAGTCCCATGTCGCGGAAAACGAGGATCTGCTCGCCGTTCGAGGCGGCGATGCCAGCTGATTGTGTCCCTCGGTGCTGCAGGGCGTAGAGGCCGAAATAGCAGAGCTTCGCCACTTCTTCGCCGGGCGCCCACACGCCGAAGACGCCGCATTCGTCTTGGCCTTTGTCGGCGGGGTCAACAACAGCTGTCAGGTGTCCATCTGCACGTGCCACGTTCGCTATTGTTCCACACGCCGAGCCGGGCTCAGGCTTCGCCGTCTTCGCGGGCCTGTTCGGCTTCCGTTTTGGCCTTCTGCTCTTCCGGGCTGAGTTCGAGCGAGGAGCCGCCGGCTTTGTCTGCTGCTTCAGCTTCTGCCGGGCTGGGTTCTGCAGCGGGGCCGGCTTCCGCCGAGTCGGCCTCTTCCCCACCCTGCTCTTCATAATGCCCGGTGACCTCAACGGTGCGAGCTTTGCGGCGCAGCACCGCGTCCATGATGAGCGCAACACCGGCACCGAGAACAGCTCCGGTGATGGCCAGCAGGACAACGCCCATGCCGACGACGGCACCGCGGCTGTATTCCTGGCTCAGCTCTCCCATGTTGAGGGGAAGGAAGGCCAGCACTCCGGCGATGATGACTCCGACGAGCGCGCCGACGGCGGCAAAGGCACCGTACTTCGGGGCGCGGCGGACCGAAACGAGGGCGGATTTCTTCATCGGGTTCTCTCCAGACGGCTGAGCTTCAGCGGTTTGCTGATCGGCAGACGATTCTAGAGCACGCCGCGAAGCGGCAGGTGCTCGCTCAGGTCAGAGCGGGTGCCGGAGGCGTCCACCCGGCCGGCCTCCACCTCGTCAGCGAAGTCGGCCTGACCGGTGACCAACAGGAGCCAGGTCTCGGGCTGGACCTCGACGACGTTCGGGGGTGTTCCGCGGGAGTGCTTGGGGCCTTCGATGGCCTGGGCTGCGGCAAACGGCGGGATGCGGATTTCGACCGCACCACCGGGGTGGCGTTCCGCGAATTCCTCGACGGTGTAGCGCACGGCGGTGGCGAGGGTTCCCCTGTCGACGTCACCGCTTTGGTGCTTGCGCCACTCCTGCCAGATTTCGAGTGCTTGGCGGCCCTCTGCGGGGTCGATGCGACGGCGGATGCTCATGATGCTCCTCAGTGCTGTTCGGCTGTGTCTGCCTGGGACGTTGTCTGGTTGTCTGACGAGGTGCCGGCCGGGTTGTCGGAGCGGGCTGCGGTCAATGCGGACTCGGCTGCGAGCAGACCGGCACCGGGCAGGACCTCGCCGGCGTCGAGTGCCCGGCCGTGTTCGTCAGCCCCACCGGTGACGCGCGGGGCGATGTCGGACAGGACACCGAGCGCTGCTTCCATGTTGACGGCACCGGCGGCTGCGAGCAGGCGCAGGGCGACGAGTGAGGCTGGGCGGGATGAACCGTCGAGCACTTTCACCGCGGCAGCCCAGCCGTCGGGTGTGGCCATGACGGACACTCCTTCGGCGCCCTTTTTGGCAAGAATGCCCAGCCGTTCGATGACGACCGAGTTTTCACGCCCGTGACCTTCAATAGCCCACGGGCTGGCCAGGACAGCCGACATGAGCTGCTGGGCGCTTTCGGTTTTTCCGGAGGCCGCTGCGGCGATTCCGCGGGCCAGGCCCGGCAGGCTGAGCGCGTATACGGGGGCGCCGCAGCCGTCGATGCCAGCGGCCGCGGGGGCTTCGTCGCAGAATTCTTCAACTGTCTTCCGGACCTGTTTCTGCACGAGCGAATCGGGGCGCAGGTAGTCTTCCGGCCGTCCTCCGGCGATCTTCTGGGCCATGAGGAAGGCGGCGTGTTTGCCGGAGCAGTTGAAGAACAGGCGCGATTCGGCCATGCCGCTCATGCGCATGGCCGCACGGTTGTCGGCGTCAGCCGGTGCGCAGGAAGGGCACTGGAGATCATCTTCGCTGAGATTGACCGAGGACAGCATGTTCTTCACGACCGACACGTGGTCGGCTTCTGCCCGGTGGCTGGCGCTTGCCACAACGGCGGCGTCGCCGGACAAAGGCACACCCAGCTCCATGCACGCGATCGCCTGCAGCGGTTTGAGGCATGACCGGACGAACACGGGCTCTTCCGGTGCGCCAATCGAGGCGACGACGGCACCACTGGGGTCCACAATGACCGCCGAGCCGATGTGCCGCGATTCGACGAAGTCGGAACGGGATACGACGGCGAGCTCTTCGGCACTGTCTGCGGTGAAGGTCTGCATGCGCTCCACCCTAAGCGCAGGGCAGCGCGAGGTCACGTCTGAGTTCGTGTGGCGCAGGCCGCTAAACTTCCGGGTGTGAAGGTCTTGGTTTTGGGTTCGGGCGCCCGCGAACACGCCCTTGTCACTGGTTTGGCCGCCGATCCGGGAGTGGACGCGCTCTACGCGGCCCCCGGCAACCCGGGGATGGCTCAGGAATGCGAAGTCCGCAGTGTCGCGATGACCGACCCCGAGGCGGTCGTAGCTCTCGCACAGGAACTCGCTGTTGATCTTGTGGTCATCGGCCCGGAAGCTCCCCTTGTCGCCGGTGTTGGCAATGCTCTGCGGGAAGCTGGGGTCGCTGTCTTCGGTCCCGATGCTGCCGCCGCGGAACTCGAAGGTTCGAAGGCCTTTGCCAAGGAGATCATGGACGCCGCCGGTGTTCCCACATCGCAGTCGGTCGCCGCGACCTCGCTAGCCGAATGCGAAGAGGCTTTTGACCGCTTCGGCGCCCCACACGTCGTCAAGGCCGACGGTCTGGCCGCCGGCAAGGGTGTTGTCGTCACATCTGACAGAGACGAGGCTCTGGCACACGCTCGCGCCTGCCTGGCTGAGGCCGACCGGGTTGTCATTGAGGACTTCCTCGACGGTCCCGAGGTGTCGCTGTTCGTTCTGTGCGACGGCACCACGACGGTCCCGCTGGCTCCCGCGCAGGACTTCAAGCGCGCACTCAACGGCGACGAGGGCCCCAACACCGGCGGCATGGGCGCCTACACTCCCCTGCCGTGGGCTCCCGAAGGCCTGGTAGAGGACGTCATTGCGCAGGTCGCACAGCCGGTCGTCGATGAAATGGCTCGCCGCGGAACCCCGTTTGTGGGGCTGCTGTACTGCGGTCTGGCGCTGACGAAGAACGGCATTGAGGTCATCGAGTTCAACGCCCGTTTCGGCGATCCCGAAACCCAGGCTGTTCTGCAGCGTCTGACCAGCCCGCTCGGCACTGTCCTGCACGCTGCTGCAACCGGTGAACTGGCGCAGCTGCCACCGCTGGAATGGGCAGACAAATCGGCCGTCACGGTCGTCATGGCCGCAGAGAACTACCCGGCTGACCCCGCCAAGGGCGATGTCATCACCGGCATCGACCAGGCGAACGCTCTGGAAGACGTGCACGTGTTCCACGCCGGCACCTCGACCGCAGAGGACGGAAAGCTGACCACCAGCGGTGGTCGCGTACTGTCCGTCACCGCACTTGGCGCGGACCTTGCTGATGCCCGCGCCCGCGCCTATGAGGCCGTGGGCCTCATCCAGTGGCGCGGTGAGCACCACCGCACCGACATTGCCCAGCTGGCAGAAGAAAACCGCATCACAATCCCGCAGGGAGGAAGCCGATGACAGGCCACCAGGTTGAGGCCACCGTCGTTCCCGGATGGAAGCACGTCTACTCCGGCAAAGTTCGCGACCTCTACGTACCCGAAAGCGCTGAATCGCTTGCGGATGCCCCATCGCTGCTGATGGTCGCCTCCGACCGGATCTCCGCGTACGACTTCGTTTTGGAATCCGAGATCCCCCACAAAGGCGCAGTCCTCACCGGATTGTCCACGTGGTGGTTCGACCAGCTGAAGGACATCGTCGGCAACCACGTGGTGACCGCCGATGTGCCCGCTGAGGTTGCCGGACGGGGACTCATCTGCGAACCGCTCACCATGTTCCCCATCGAGTGCGTGGCCCGCGGCTACCTGACCGGTTCGGGGCTGGCCGACTACAAGCAGACCGGCGCGGTCTGCGGCGTCGAGCTGCCTGACGGGCTCGGCGAATCCGATCGCCTGGACGCACCGATCTACACGCCCGCGGCCAAGGCCGAAGTCGGTGAACACGACGAAAACATCACGTTTGAAAAGTCCGCCGACATGATCGGCGAAGACGACGCTGAGGCTCTGCGAGAGCTCACGCTCAAGGTGTACGCGCGGGCAGAGGAAATTGCCCGCGAGCGCGGCATCATCCTGGCCGACACGAAGTTCGAGTTCGGCCGCAATGCCGCGGGAGACATCGTGCTGGGCGACGAGGTGCTCACCCCGGACTCTTCGCGGTTTTGGGACGCACACGCCTACCAGCCCGGAAAGTCGCAGGCGAGCTTCGACAAGCAGTTCGTGCGCGACTGGCTCACAAGCCCCGCCTCGGGCTGGGACAAGAACAGCGGACAGCAGCCCCCGCAGCTGCCCCAGGACATCATCGAGAAGACCTCGGCACGCTACATCGAGGCCTTCGAAAGGATCACGGGAGACACCTTCCCCGCACAGTCAGCCGGCGCCTGATTGGGAGACCCTGTTCGTTGCTAAGATGATGGCGCCGTCATCACCGGAGAACACCAAGGAGCGCAGGTGGCACGTTACATCGTCGAGGTCATGCCGAAACCCGAAATCCTCGATCCCCAGGGCAAGGCCATCGGAGCCGGACTCGACCGTCTGGGATTCTCCGGTTTCGCTGTCCGTCAGGGCAAGCGCTTTGAGCTTGAACACGACGGCGAACCCACGCCCGAAGTTCTCGAACAGGTGAAGAAGGCCGCCGAAACGCTGTTGGCCAACACCATCATCGAAGACGTCGTCGGCGTCTACCCCGCTGAGGACGGCACCAAGTGACCGCCACCCGCACCGCCTACACCGACGGCGGCCCGCTCATCGGAGCGCAGCGCTCAACTACCACCCTCGAAGGCGCCGAAAACGTGCGCATCGGCATTGTCACGTTCCCCGGAACGCTCGACGACCGTGACGCCGCTCGTGCCGTCACGCTGTCTGGCGCGCAGGCCGTGAGCCTGTGGCACGCCGATGCAGACCTCAAGAATGTCGACGCCGTCATCCTGCCCGGCGGCTTCAGCTACGGCGACTACCTGCGCTGCGGCGCAATTGCCCGCTTCGCACCCGTCATGGACTCCGTCATCGCCGCAGCAGAAGACGGCATGCCGGTCCTGGGCATCTGCAATGGCTTCCAGGTTCTGTGTGAAGCAGGTCTGCTGCCCGGTGCTCTCGTGCGCAACTCCGCCCAGCAGTTCATCTGCAAGGACCAGGAACTCGAAATCGTCAACGCGGACACCGCGTGGACCCGCGACTACGAAACCGGCGAAAAGATCACCATCCCGCTGAAGAACGGCGAAGGATCCTTCCAGGCTCCCGCTGAGACCATCCGGGAACTCGAAGAAAACGGCCAGGTGCTCGCCCGCTACGTGGGCGCGAACCCCAATGGCTCAATCGACCTGATCGCAGGTGTGACGAACAAGCGCGGCAACGTCGCTGGACTCATGCCGCACCCCGAGCACGCCGTCGAAGCAGGGTTCGGCCCGGATTCTGCAGTCGGCATGCGCCAGGGTGTCGACGGTCAGGGATTCTTCACGTCGGTACTGCGGACCGTCCTGGAGAAATGAGCTTATGAGCGAACTGACCACACTGCTGCAGCAGGCCGCTTTCGGATCGATCGAAGCCCAGAGGACTTTTGAAGCGCTGCTGGCGCAGACCAACGGCGAATGGGAAGTCGACCTGCAGCGCGGACACATTGTGTTCGGCGATCAGCTGCACGCCGACGTTCACCTTCTGGGCTCCACCGACACCGTTTCCGGAACCTGGCGGTGGGCGTGGTCAGAGCTCTCCGACTTTTCGGGTCCCGTTGTCGAACTCGCGAAAGCCGTGCGCGACTACGGTCAGCGCGAGGGCATCAACAACCTCACGCTCGATGAGTTCAAAGCCGCTGACGACGACGCTCTCAGCCTGGTGATCGCCGCCAAGCGGATCACCGGCCACTGGGTGCACTACCCGCTGAAGACCGGCACGATGACCGTCTGGACCCTGCTGGACGTGCAGGGCTTGAGCGACATCGAACCGACCATCCGCTCCGTCGTCAAAGCACTGGCCGCCGGGGTGAAGTCCGGAGGCATCACGGACCACAGGCAGGCGCTTCTGGACTACGCGGCGCTGCGCGGTTTTGCCACTGTGCCCCTTGAGGGTTCAAGCCTGCGGATTCTGCTGGCCGACGGTTCGGCTGACACCGACTTCGACGAGCAGTCCCGCCTGACCAACTGCCAGGTGCACGCACCTCTGGAAGGCGAAGCGCAGGAGCAGTTCGCTGCTGCGCAGCCGGTCACGCCGCAGTCCGTGCCGATCGAGGTCGACTTCAGCGTCGCCGCACAGCCGGCCGAAGAGCCGAGCACCGAAAAGCCCGCGCCTGCACTGGGCGAGCACTACACCGGCGCCGGCGAAGTCGACGAACCGACGCCCGAACGCCCGGCAGCTGAAGAGCCTGCCGCAGCAGCCGAAGAAACCGAAAAGGTCCCGGCTGTCGAACAGCCGGAGGCACCTCGGGAACCGGCAGAAGATAATCCGGCTGCCCAGCAGCAGGCACCGGAGCAGACCCCTGTCCAAGACCAGCCCAAGAAGAAGAAAAAGGGATTCTTCGGAAGACTCTTCGGTCGATGACGCGGGTGGCGGCCTGAGCGGTCGCCGCGGCGCTTGCAGCCCTCATCGGCTGAGGCGCCTCCCGGCGATCACTCTCAGCGGTCATAGACGGACCGCTGTGTGTTGCGCGTCACCGCGGGGAGTACGATTTCGGCATGACCGAAGAAGCTCACTCCCCCGCATACGTCCCCACCCTCACGTCACTTCTCGATGCGCCGCGCACCGGAGAGCTGACCTGCCGCCGCGACGGCGGCCCGCTGTTGGCCTCGGTGCAGTCGCTGGACGGAAAGGGCCAGTCCTACGCCACACACCTGGTTGAACTCGCCGCTGACGCTAACACCGACTACCCGTCGCCACGGCGTTTGACCCGCGGAGCAGCCTCGATCGGAGCGACCGCGGTCGCCGAAGACGGCTCGGTGTTCTTCACCGCCAAACGTGCCGGCGACGACGGCGACGAAGCTGAGGACGCCGCCCTGTTCCTGTTGCCGACCCGCGGTGAAGCACGCCGCATTGCCACACGCCCCGGCGGCTACGGCAGCGTCGTTCTTCGACCCGGTGTGCTCGTGGCACAGCTGGCGGTGCATTCTCAGGCGGGCAGCGAAGAAGAACACGCTGAGCTTGTAAAGAAGCGCTCAGACGCCAAAGTCTCCGGCATCCTGCATGCCGAGTTCCCCACCCGCCGGTGGGATGCCGACCTCGGACCGCACGTCAATCGCCTGGCGGTGGCACAGCTGCCGCAGGATCTGAGCCAGCTGAGCTCCACCTCGGACGACTTTGCCCACAAGCGCAACGGCGACGACCTCCCACCCCTGCTTGAGTTCATTTACCCGCAGATGCCGGAAGGCTCGCTGGTCGGCTGGGAGGCATCCGCTGACGGCACGTGGGCGCTCGTATCGGTGCGGCGCACACTCATGGACCACATCGACCAGGTGAGCATCCACTGGGTCGACCTCACGGGCAAGCAGGCACCCCAACAGCTGCTGACATCGCAGCCAACGGATTCACGCTGGCTGGGTGCTCTCAGCCCGGATGATGCACGCGTGATCGTTGAACACGTCAATGAATGGATGCCGGACCAGGACCTCCACCCGCGTCCCCACGTGCACACCATCGACGGTGACGGCGGTTTGAGCGGCGAGCAGCCCCTGTGGCCGGAATTCGACCAGTGGTTCGACGCCGTGTGGCTTGATGACAGCACACTTGTGGCAGCTTCCGATGACCACGGCCGCGGTTCCGTGTGGATTGGCCGCGTGGACGATGCCGCTCCCCGCAGACTGGCCGGTGGGCCCGAACAGAAGTACGTGTTCGCCGCAGTTGCCGTACACGACGGCCGCGTGGTTGCTCTGCGCTCCTCCATTGACACTCCACCGCAGCCGGTTGCCATCGACCCCGCCAGCGGCGAGGTGACTGAGCTTGCCAATCCGACCGGGACTGTCGAGGTGCCGGGTCGGCTTGACGAGGTCACTGCCACCGCTGAGGACGGCACCGAGGTTCGCGCCTGGCTGTCGCTGCCCGAAGGCGATGGCCCGCACCCGCTTGTTGTGTTTGCCCACGGTGGCCCGTGGGGATCGTGGAACGCGTGGACCTACAGGTGGAATCCCGCGCCGTTTGTGGCTGCCGGCTTTGCCGTGCTCCTGCCGGATCCCGCGATTTCCACCGGCTACGGCCAGAACATGATTGCCCGCGGTCAGCAGCAGCTGGGCGGCACACCGTTCACCGACATCATGGCTTTGACCGACGCGACCGAAGAGCGTGCTGACATCGACTCTGAGCGCACAGCCTTTGCCGGTGGGTCCTACGGCGGCTATATGACCAACTGGGTGGCCGGGCACACGGGTTCGCGCTTTAAGTGCGCTGTCACTCACGCATCCCTGTGGAACACGGAATCCATGGGCCGGACAACCGACAATTCTTCGTGGAACGATGCGATGGCCGGTCAGTCGAAGGAGTACTCACCGCACCTGTACGCGGCTGATATCGAAATCCCGATGCTTGTCATCCACGGCGACAAGGACTACCGCGTGCCGATCGGCCAGGGGCAGGAACTGTGGGTTTGACCTGCTGCGCAAATCGAAGACCCCGGCCGGGCCCGACGGGCTGACCCAGCACCGTTTCCTGTACTTCCCCGATGAAGGTCACTGGATCTTGGGCCGCGGCAATGCCGAAGTCTGGTACCGCACGTTCATCGACTTCCTGCGCCACCACGTGCTGGGCGAAGAAACCCAGACGGCAGCGGAACTCGGCTGAGGCTGACTCGCCGCAACACAGCGTCATTCTCACTTCACGGCCCGTCATACTTACGTCATGTATGACGGGCCGTGAAGCAGTGTGACCTCTAAAGCCGTCGAGGAAGCTCAGCTCTGGAAGCGTCGCAGCTATGACTGGACTGCACACACCTCTTTCGCCGCTGAGCTTCCTTGAGCGCAGCGCCCGCGTCTACCCCAACCGCACAGCCGTCATCGACGGCGAAACTACGCGCACTTTCGCCGAGCTCGCCGCAGATGCGCAGCACCGAGCCCAGCTGCTCGCCGACCTCGGCATCCGTCCGGGCGACCGGGTGGCCTACATGGCGCCGAACACCCTCGAAATGGCGCTCGCGCAGTTCTCGGTGCCGCTGGCAGGTGCCGTCCTCGTACCGCTGAACATCCGCCTGACCAGCGCAGAAATCCGGTTCATCCTCGAACACTCCGGTGCGCGGGTCTTCGTCATCGACGCCGAATACATCCCGGTTGTCCAACCGCTCATCGGCGGACTCACCACCGTGGCGACCATCGCCGTCGACCGCACTGCAGACCCCTCCGCACATCTGCCCGAAGGCTTCACCGACCTCGCAGACCTCCTGACCCAGACCCAGCAGCCGTGGGCAGACCCGACCGGGCAGGCACCTCGTGAGTTCCAGTGGGCTCCCCACAGCGAACTCGACCCGCTGGGGATCAACTACACCTCCGGCACAACGGGCAATCCCAAGGGTGTCGTCGTCACCCACCGTCAGGCGTACACAAACGCGATCAACCAGGTGCTGCACTCCCGCTTCGACACCGACAGCGTCTACCTGTGGACCCTGCCGATCTTCCACTGCAACGGCTGGTGCGGAGTATGGGCGCTCACGGCCGCCGGCAGCACCCAGGTGTGCCTGCGCGCAGTGCGCGGGCCCAAGATCTGGGAACTCATCGACCGCCACCGAGTCACACACTTCAACGGCGCACCGACCGTCGTGCGCACTGTGCTGGGAACCGAAGAAGCCCACCCGCTGAACTACACGCTGCGCGTCACGTGCGGCGGGGCGCCACTAGACCCGCGCACACTGGCCGAGGTCGAAGCGCTCGGATTCTCCGTCACTCACTCCTTCGGCATGACTGAAACCGCCGGCCCCTACACGGTCGCCTACGAACAGGACGAGTGGAAGAACCTGCCGGCCGACACCCGTGCCGCACTGCTGGCACGGCAGGGTGTGGGGCAGATCGGTTCGAGCGAACTGCGCGTTGTCGAGCGCGAAACCGACAGCGACGGGCTTCTGGTCGATGTGCCCGCCGACGGGGCGACGATCGGCGAAGTCGTGGTGCGCGGCAACACCGTCATGGCCGGCTACTACCGCAACCCCGAAGCCACAGCAAAGGCCTTTGCCGGCGGCTGGCTGCACACCGGCGACCTCGGTGTCATGCACGCCGACGGCTACGTCGAACTGAAGGATCGCGCGAAGGACATCATCATCTCCGGCGGCGAGAACATCTCGACCATCGAAGTTGAGCACGCCATCGGTTCGCACCCCCTGGTGGCCGAAGCCGCAGTCATCGGAGTGCCGGATGAGCGGTGGGGCGAGCGCCCGCGCGCCTACGTCGTCACCCGCGACGGGGCCGAGCTTGAAGACGAGGTGCTCACGGCACACGTGCGGGCTCGCCTTGCCGGGTTCAAGGTTCCGCGCGAGTTCCGCTACGTGGCTGAGCTGCCCAAAACGTCAACGGGCAAGATCAGCAAGGTTCAGTTGAGGGAGGGGTGAAGCGAGGCGCCGCCTGCCCGGCAGGCTTAGACGCCGCAGGGCTGGCTCAGCCACCGCAGGGCTGGCCCAGCCACCGCCCGGCAGGCTCAGCCGCCGCACCCTCACATGCCGACTGACACGCAGCTGCCGCACGTGGGGTGCAGGCCGGCGCGGGTGCAGTCTTCACAGCGCAGGAACTGCTGGCGGCAGCTTTCATTGGCGCAGTTGACGAACTTCGGCGTGCGCTTGCCGCACTCCAGGCACGAGCCCAGGGACTCTGCACCAGAGCCGAACTCCATGTGCATACGCTTGTCGAACACGTACAGCGAACCGTCCCACAGCCCTGAATTGCCGTAGGTTTCGCCGTAGCGAACGATCCCGCCGTCCAGCTGGTAGACCTCGTTGAAGCCGCGGTTCTTCATGAGAACCGACAGCACTTCGCAGCGGATGCCGCCGGTGCAGTAGGTCACGACCGGGCGGTCTTTGTATTCGTCGTATTTGCCGGATTCGATTTCGTCGATGAAATCCCGCGTGGTTTCGACGTCCGGCACGATTGCACCGCGGAACCGCCCGATCTCGGCTTCCATTGCGTTGCGCCCGTCAAAGAACACAACGTCGTCGCC
This sequence comes from Brevibacterium sp. HMSC22B09, assembly GCF_001806795.1. Classification (NCBI taxonomy): domain Bacteria; kingdom Bacillati; phylum Actinomycetota; class Actinomycetes; order Micrococcales; family Brevibacteriaceae; genus Brevibacterium; species Brevibacterium sp. HMSC22B09. The sequence continues at coordinate 31,877 of NZ_KV786002.1, forward strand.
GCGTTCTTCGATGAGCTTGTGCAGGGCGCCCGGTTTGAGGTGCTCTCCCCCGCCGATCACACCGTCAGCGTCGACCTTGATTTCATCCGGCGTGGTGAAGGTGACAAGCTCCGGCCGGACTTTGACGGACAGGCGCGGGAAGTCGTCGCCCTGACCGGTGGACCATTTGATGTCGGCCTTTTTGAACGGTTCGTAGCTCTTGGTGATGCGCACGTACTTTTTGACGTCGTCGATGTCTCCGCCGAGTGTTGCGTTGATGCCGTCTTTGGAGATGATGACGCGCCCCTTGAGCCCGCACCCTTCGGCGAGCGCGTGCTGCCACAGCCGCACGGCTTCCGGGTCAGCTAGAGGGGTGAATACGTAGAAGAGGACGATTTTCTGCACCGACATAGCCTCAATTGTATTGAGCGCCCCAACTGCCGAGGCGCCGGTCACCACCCGCCGGGCTTACTCCCGAGGGCCGGGCCTCACCAGATCCCGTCAGCGGTGTCACCGTATGAGACCCGTGCCACAATGCGCTCATGGACGTTTTCTTCAAGCGCAACGGCGCGCACAGCTTCACGGCCACGCAGCACACCTCGGGAGCATGGAACCCGGAAGAGCAGCACATTTCGCCCACGCTGGGCCTCATCACCCACATCATCGAATCTGATGCGCAGGCTCGGGGTCACGACCACCTGCAGGTTTCGCGGATCAGCTTCGACATCTACGGTGTGGTGCCGATTGCGACGTATGACTACAGCGTCGAGGTGCTGCGGCCGGGACGGACCATCGAACTGGTCGAAGTGCTGCTCACCTATGGCGGGCGGGTCATTGTGCGGGCTCGCGCCTGGCTGACTCTCGAGGTGGAGACCGCTTCTCTTGCCGCCTCGCCTTTCCCCGCACTCACCCCGCTGGAGGACATGGAAGAGTTCGCCGGTTCGAGCGTGTGGCCAGGTGACTACATCACCACTCTGCGGGCGTACCGGCACCAGTTCGAGCCGGGGCGTGCGCACTTCTGGCTAGCATCCACGGTTGATCTCGCCGACGAACCCACCTCACAGTTCGCCAAGTCTGCTGCACTGTTCGATACCGCCAACGGCATGTCCGTCCGCGAAGATCCGCGCAAGGTCGCCTACCCCAATGTCGAACTGACCGTCACGTACATCCGCAAACCCCACACTCCCGTACCGGGAATCACACCGCGGGCGGTCCCCCAGGACCCTGTCGGTCTGCCCTGGCAGGCAGGGGATGTCAGCGTCAACTTCGGCCCCACCGGCCTGGGCACAACCCACACCGTCTGGCACGACGCCTACGGCCCCTTTGCCGTTGTCACACAGTCCCTGACAGTCCGCCCGCTCAGGTGAGCGGCACCTCGTGAGCTTTGCAGAGCACCCCGGTGCGACGCCCATCGACCGCGTGCCGCAGGCGGGCACGCGCGCGGTAGGATGACCACGGAATCCCCCGTCATCCCCGCGCACCCGGATACGCGCGAGGAGCGCACCAACGAGAGGACCTCGACAGGCATGTCATCCACGAACCCCTCTGCCGACAAAAAGGTCAAGGAGACCGTCGAATACGCGGCCGCCAACCCGGATGTCGAGCAGGACTGGGCGTCACTCGGCCTGAAGGAAAACGAGTACGACGCAATCCGCGAAGTGCTCGGGCGTCGTCCCACCTCGGCAGAGCTGGCCATGTACTCCGTCATGTGGTCGGAGCACTGCTCCTACAAGTCCTCCAAGGTGCACCTGCGCAAGTTCGGGGAATACCTGACCGAAGACATGAAGAAGCACATGCTCGTGCCGATCGGCGAAAACGCCGGTGTTGTCGACATCGGGCAGAACTGGGCCGTCACGTTCAAGGTTGAATCCCACAACTCACCGACCATGGTCGAGCCCTACCAGGGTGCAGCAACGGGTGTCGGCGGCATTGTCCGCGACATCATTTCGATGGGTGCGCGCCCCGTCGCGGTTATGGACCAGCTGCGCTTCGGCGCGATCGACCACCCGGACACCGCCCGGGTGTGCCACGGCGCTGTTGCCGGCATCGGCGGCTACGCCAACTCGCTCGGCCTGCCGAACATCGGCGGCGAAACCATCTTCGACCCCGCCTACCAGAGCAACCCGCTGGTCAACGCGCTGGCCGTCGGCATCATGAAGCACGAGGACATCCACCTGGCGAACGCCTCCGGTGCCGGCAACAAGGTCGTTCTGTTCGGTGCGCGCACCGGCGGCGACGGCATCGGCGGTGCCTCCATCCTGTCCTCAGAAAGCTTCGAAGAGGGCTCCGAATCCAAGCGCCCCGCGGTGCAGGTCGGCGACCCGTTCAGCGAAAAGGTGCTCATCGAGTGCTGCCTCGAACTGTTCGCCGCAGACACCGTTGAGGGCATTCAGGACCTCGGTGCGGCCGGCATTTCCTGCGCAACCTCGGAACTTGCCTCCAACGGCGACGGCGGCATGCACATCGCCCTGGACGACGTCCTGCTGCGCGACCCCACGCTGACCCCCGAAGAGATCCTCATGTCGGAATCTCAGGAGCGCATGATGGCGGTTGTGCGGCCTGAGAAGCTCGACGAATTCATGGAGATCGTGGGCAAGTGGGAAGTCGAAACCTCGGTTCTCGGCGAAGTCACCGACACCGGCCGCCTGGTCATCGAATGGCACGGCGACGTCATCGTGGACGTTCCCCCGCGCTCCGTCGCCCACGACGGCCCGGTCTACGAACGCCCCTACAGCGAACCGTCCTGGCAGGCTGAAACACAGGCCAACACGGTCGACGCCGCAGGACTGGCCCGCCCCGAAAGCGGCGACGAACTGCGCCAGACCCTGCTGGACCTCGTTGCCTCGCCCAACCTGTGCTCAAAGGAATGGGTCACCAACCAGTACGATCGTTACGTCCAGGGCAACACCGCTCTGGCATTCCCCGACGACGCCGGTGTCATCCGCGTCGACGAAGAAACGGGCCTGGGCATTGCGCTGGCCACCGACGCCAACGGCCGCTACACCTACCTTGATCCGGCAACCGGCGCTCAGCTGGCACTGGCCGAGGCCTACCGCAACGTCGCCACCACCGGCGCTCGTCCGATGGCCGTGACCGACTGCCTCAACTTCGGTTCGCCGGAAGATCCCGAAATCATGTGGCAGCTGGCCACCGCGATTGAGGGCCTCGCGAAGGGTTGCCAGGCTCTTGGCGTTCCCGTCACCGGCGGCAACGTGTCGCTGTACAACCAGACGGGCGACACCGCGATCCTGCCCACCCCGGTTGTCGGCGTCATGGGTGTTTTCGACGACGTCACCCGCGCAACCCCGTCGGGCTTCACGGGTGCCGGCCACGCAATCTACCTGCTGGGCGAAACCGAAGAGGACTTCGGCGGTTCGGCCTGGGCGGATGTCGCGCACGGCCACCTGGGCGGTCTGCCGCCTAAGTTCAAGCCGGAAGCTGAACGCGAACTCGGCGAGATCCTCATCAACGCCAGCCGCGACGGCATGATCGACACCGCGCACGACCTTTCGGAGGGCGGTCTGGCGATCGCCGTGGCCGAATCGGTTATGCGCTTCGGCATGGGTGCGCGCATCTGGTTGGACGAAGTCATGAAGCGCGACGGTGTGGATCTGTTCACCGCACTGTTCTCCGAAACCGCAGCCCGCGCGATCGTCGCCGTGCCGCGTTCGGAAGAAGTGCGCTTCACCGACATGTGCACCGCCCGGAACTTCCCACACGTGCGCATCGGCATGACTGATGCCGGCGAAGACAACCAGGCGAACCTCGAAGTGGTCGACCAGTTCACCATCGGCCTGCAGGAGCTCCTGGAAACCTCCAAGGGCACCATGCTCAAGCACTTCGGCTGATCTGAAGCCAACACACCAGGTGCCGCTCACCGTTCAAGGTGAGCGGCACCTCGTTCGTTTTCTGCGCTTTCATCCCACGCTGCTGCGTTTCAGTGGATCTAGCGGTCACGAACCCCGGGCTCTGCTCACAAGTGCAAAAACTCGGTTGATCCGGCCGAAAACTCCAGAGTTTTTGCACGCCACAGCAGAGTCCGGAGTTTTTGCACGCCGCAGCAGACACACATGATCACACCTACAGGACCGCTGGCGGTTTTCCCTGCGTATGCGACCGCATTCCGCACACGCCGCTGCGCTTCAGTGGATCTAGCGGTCACGAACCCCGGACTCTGCTCACAAGTGCAAAAACTCGGTCAATTCGGCAGAAAACTCCCGAGTTTTTGCACGCCACAGCAGAATCCCGAGTTTTTGCACGCCGCAGCAGACACACATGATCACACCTACAGGACCGCTGGCGGTTTTCCCTGCGTATGCGACCGCATTCCGCACACGCCGCTGCGCTTCAGTGGATCTAGCGGTCACGAACCCCGGACTCTGCTCACAAGTGCAAAAACTCGGTTGATCCGGCCGAAAACTCCAGAGTTTTTGCACGCCACAGCAGAATCCGGAGTTTTTGACCATCAGAGCAGAGTAACGAACGGTAACTTGGTGGGATGTTGTTTCCACACCAACTGCCCAGCAGAAAACAGTTCGCGGCGGTGGCGCTTGAGAACGTCACCCGCGAGTTTCCGTATGCCGCGCACCACATGCAGCGCAACCATGCGGACCTGAAGCAGCCGGTGGACATGCACCCGGCGTTCGGCAATTCCTTTGACTGGCATTCCAGTGTGCACATGCACTGGCTGCTGACTCAGCTGTTGGAAGCAGAATATGAATCCGAGGGCCTGGACGCACCGTGGGCGCAGCAGGCACTCACGATCCTCACGGAGCACCTGAGCCCGGCGAACCTCGAGGTCGAGGCCGCGTACATGCGGGCCAATCCGTCATGGGAACGTCCCTACGGCTGGGCGTGGGCGGCAGAACTGGCCTCCGCCCTGCATACCTCTCACCTGCCTCGGCTGCATTCCCTTACCGCAGGTGCAGCTGTCCTCGCTGAGGCAGTTTTTGACCTCACACTGAACTGGCTGGATACAGCGCCTGCGCCGGTCCGCCACGGCCTGCACACCAACACCGCCTTTGGTCTGCGCCGCATCCGTGCCGCCGCGGAGGTTTTCGGTCGCAACGATGTCGTCAGCGCCGTTGATGCTGCGGCCCGCCGGTTCTACGCCGGTGACCGAGCGTGGCCGTTCCACTTTGAGCGCAGCGGTCACGACTTCCTGTCTGCGGGACTCTGCGAGGCCGACCTCATGCTCGATGTGCTCAGCAGCGAAGAACTCGAGACCTGGTTGCCTGCGTTCCTGTCCGAGCTCTCGCCCGATTCCGAGGTCCTGACACCGCTGACAGTGCTCGACCCCACGGACGGGCACCAGTCGCACCTCTACGGTCTGGGTCTGACCGTCGCCGCTGCTCTTATCCGCATAGCGGCAGTTTTCGCAGACTGGGGCGACACGGCCCGCGCCGAACAGCTGCGCTCTGCCGTGCCCGCACTTATGGCGCCGGGCCTCGAGGCCGCCGTATCGGACGAATACATGTCATCCCACTGGATTGCGACGTTCGCCTGGGAAGCACAGCAATAGGCTAAGCGGAATGTTCTCGGATGCCGATAGTGTTAGGGCTAACAGAGATCTCGAACGACTAAGGAGGGTCGATGAGCTCGAACTACGCGGTGACGAACCCGGCAGACGGCCAGGTGAAAGCCGAGTACGGAACCATCTCCGACGCCCAGCTGAACCAGGCACTCGACACAGCTGTCGAAGCCCAGAAGCAGTGGGCCGCTCGCCCCATCGAAGAGCGCGCCGCCATTGTGAAGAAGGCTGCTCAGCTGTTCGACGAACGCGCTGACGAACTCGGCCACATCATCGGCAAGGAAATGGGCAAGCGCCACTCGGAAGGCGCTGAAGAAGCCCAGTTCTCCGCTGAAATCCTCAACTACTACGCCGACAACGGCGCTGAATTCGCAGCCGACAAGAAACTCGACACCCCGGACGGCGCCGCCATCCTGCAGAGCCGCCCCATCGGCGTTCTGCTGGGCATCATGCCGTGGAACTTCCCCTACTACCAGGTGGCTCGCTTTGCTGCGCCCAACCTCATGCTGGGCAACGGCATTGTGCTCAAGCACGCTGAAATCTGCCCCGAATCCGCGCAGATCATCGAAGACATCTTCCGCGAAGCCGGCCTGCCCGAAGGCGTCTACGTCAATGTGCGCGCTTCCCACGACCAGATTGCCGAAGCCATTGCGGACAAGCGCATCGCCGGTGTTTCGCTCACCGGTTCAGAGCGCGCCGGCGCGATCGTGTCGGAACAGGCCGGCAAGGCTCTGAAGAAGGCCGTTCTTGAGCTTGGCGGTTCTGACCCGTACATCATCCTCGACACTGAGGACGCGAAGAAGGCAGCGCAGGACGCGTTTGCCACCCGCATGTACAACACGGGCCAGGCGTGTGACTCCAACAAGCGCCTGATCGTCATGGACGACGCCTACGACGAATTCGTCGACGAACTGGTCCGCCTGGCTTCCGACATGAAGCCCGGCGACTACACGAGCGTCGACCCCACCGTCTACCAGCCGCTGTCTTCACGCGGGGCGGCCGAGAACCTCGCCAAGCAGATGGAGCAGCTCAAGGATGCTGGCGCGACCATCCGCACCGGCGGCGAACTCGCCGACGGCCCCGGCGCCTACTTCAGCCCCGCCGTCGTCACCGACGTTCCCGTGGGCTCGGATGTCTACTACGAAGAGCTGTTCGGCCCCGTTCTTGTGGTGTACCGCGTCAGCTCGGACGAAGAGGCCCTGGAACTTGCCAACGATTCGCGCTTCGGTCTGGGCGGCACCGTGTTCAGCACCGACACCGCACGGGCAGAAGCCGTCGGAAGCCGCCTGCACGTGGGCATGGCCAAGATCAACTCCTACGACACCGATTCGGCAGCCCTGCCGTTCGGCGGTGTGAAGAACTCCGGCTACGGCCGTGAGCTCGGCCCCGTCGGCATGGACGAATTCGTC
>NZ_KV786002.1:38814-51713 GCF_001806795.1 Brevibacterium sp. HMSC22B09
CCCCGTCGGCATGGACGAATTCGTCAACAAACGCCTGTTCTACACCAAGGAGGACTGAATGAGCATGGACTACAAGGTCATCAACCCGGCAACGGGTGCGACCGTTGAAACGTTCCCGGCCATCAGCGACGACGAACTCGAAGCAGTTCTCGCAAAGGCAGAAAAGGCCCAGCGCGAATGGGCTGAGCTCGACATGAGCGAACGGGCGAAGATCGTCCACCGCGTTGCCGACCTCTACAACGAGCGCGCCGAAGAGCTCGCCGAAATCATCGGCGTCGAAATGGGCAAGCGCCGCTCGGAGGCCATCGGCGAAGCCAAGTACTGCGCAAAGATCTACCGGTACTACGCCGACAACGCCGCAGAGTTCACCAAGGATGTTCCGCTGGATGCCCCCGGCGGCAAGGCTGTCATGCAGCACAAGCCGGTCGGCACCATCCTCGGCATCATGCCGTGGAACTTCCCCTACTACCAGGTGGCTCGCTTCGCATCCCCCAACCTCATGCTGGGCAATGCGATCGTTCTCAAGCACGCAGAAATCTGCGCAAAGTCCGCTGGCGTGATGGAAGAGATCATGCTGGAGGCCGGCGTGCCGGAAGGTGTTTTCCAGAACATCTACGCAAAGCACGACCAGATTTCGAAGGTCATTGCCGATGACCGCATCGCCGGTGTTTCGCTCACCGGTTCCGAGCGCGCAGGCGCTGCGATTTCGGCTCAGGCGGGCAAGGCGCTGAAGAAGGCCGTTCTTGAACTCGGCGGTTCCGACCCGTACATCGTGCTGGACTCCTCGGACGTCAAGGCTTCGGCTCAGCTTGCCTACAAGACCCGCCTGTTCAACACCGGCCAGGCGTGCAACTCGAACAAGCGGATCATCGTCATGGACGACATGTACGAAGAGTTCGTTGACGAACTGGTCCGGCTGGCATCTGAGGCCACTCCCGGCGACTACACCAGCGAAGACCCGAACGTCTACATGCCGCTGTCTTCGCGTGCAGCAGCTGAGAACCTCTACGACCAGATTCTGCGCGCCAAGGACGCCGGCGCCACCATCCGCACCGGTGGGCAGATCTCCGACGAGGGCGCTTACGTGTCCCCGACCGTCATCACCGACATTCCGGTGGGCTCGGACATCTACTACGAAGAGTTCTTCGGTCCGGTGCTCGTGGCCTACCCGGTGTCCTCTGACGAAGAAGCGCTGGAGCTTGCCAACAACACCCAGTTCGGTCTGGGCGGCACGGTCTTCAGCGAAGACGTCGAACGCGCCCAGAAGGTCTCCGACCGGCTGGACGTGGGCATGGCTTCGGTCAACATCCCGAAGGCCGGCGCCGAATACCTGCCGTTCGGCGGTGTGAAGCGCTCCGGCTACGGCCGTGAACTCGGCCCCGTCGGCATGGACGAATTCGTCAACAAGCGCCTGTACTACGTGGCCGACTGACGCAAACCGTGCTCACCTGAGCACAGCGCCTCAGCCAAGCGGCGCCTCGTCACTTTATGACGGGGCGCCGCTTTTATTGCACAAATATTCCGAAATGCGTCAACGTCGGAACACGCATGTTTGCCCGTTCATATGATGAAAAAAATTCATCCAGAAAGGAGCATCATGACCATTCGCGTTTCCCACGCCGGCTCGCTGCCGCGCACCGACAAGCTCATCGCCGCCAACGCCGCGCGCTTTGATGACAACATCGACACAGACGAGTTCGGACAGCTGCTGACCGATTCCGTTGTCGACATCGTCAAGCGCCAGAAGGACGTCGGCATCACGGAAGTCAATGACGGCGAATACGGTCACGCCATGGCCGCCGAAAAGGACTACGGCGCCTGGTGGCACTACTCCTTTGAGCGCACCTCGGGCCTTGAACTGCAGGATGTGCACTTCCTCAACGCTCCCCCGGTCCGCTCCGAACCGGGCAAGGTCGTGCTGACCAGCTTCCCCGACCGCCGCGACCGCCACCTGTTCCCCGGCGTGTACGGCGAGGCGGAAGCTTCCGGCGCTGACACCGGCGTGCAGCCGCAGTTCCCCGTGGCTGTTGAGCCGGTGCGCTACGTCGGCCAGGAGCTCATCCAGCGTGACATCCAGAACCTGAAGAAGGCCTGCGAGACAGCCGGCATCGATCCGTCGACCGCCTACATCAACTCGCTCGGCCCAAGCTCCGCCGCACGCATCGAGAACGGCTGCTACGACAGCGACGAAGAGTTCATCTGGGCCATGGCCGATGTCTTCCGTGAAGAGTACCTGGCGATTGCCGAAGCCGGGTTCATCATCCAGATCGACGACCCTTCGATTGCTGAGAACTGGGACCAGATCAACCCCGCCCCCACGTTCGAGGAGTACCGCGAGTTCACGCGCCCCCGCATTGAGGCGCTCAACTACGCACTGCGCGGCATCGACCCGCAGCAGGTGCGCTTCCACACCTGTTGGGGTTCCTGGCACGGCCCGCACGTTACGGACCTGCCCTTCGAAGAGATCGTCGACGATGTACTGAGCATCAACGCCGCCGGCATCACCTTCGAAGCCGCGAATGTCCGCCACGAACACGAATGGCGCATCTGGGAGGACACCAAGCTGCCCGACGGCAAGTACATCATCCCCGGCATCGTGTCCCACTCGACGAATATCGTTGAGCACCCGCAGCTGGTGGCAGACCGCATTGAGCGCTTTGCCCGCCTGGTGGGCCCCGAAAACGTCGTCGCCTCGACCGACTGCGGTCTGGGCGGACGCGTCCACCCTGAAATCGCCTGGGCGAAGCTCGAGAGCCTCGCGCAGGGCGCTGAGATCGCATCCAAGCGCCTGGGCAGCTGACCCAGCTGAGCTGATCACCTAACACCGGCACAGAGACAAGCGGCGCCTCGTCATTCTTCTGACGAGGCGCCGCTTGCTGTCCGCGGTCCGGTGCGGCTGCCGCTGGGCACCGGTTCTGGAACCGGCGGTCTACCGTTTGCCGCGGGCGGCGATGATGGCGAACACGGTGCCGAAGATGCCGATGAAGATCTGCCCGCACAGGCCCAGCAGCGCCATCATGAGCGCCCCGCCTTCGCTGACCCACACGGCCAGGGCGATTGTGGCCAGCAGTGAGATCACGGCGATCCACGGTGCTGCGGCAATGTAGATGAACGCGGCCCGGTGGGCGTGCTGCCACACTTCCGGTGAGCGGCGGGTGGCACCCATGCGGATGCCCCACCGGTCGTTGGGGCCAAGCCGGCCGGCGGCCGCGGCGCGCGTCGGAAACCACAGAAGTGCTGCCACGCCGAAGCCCAGCAGGGTGAAGACGGCTGCCGCGATGAGCGTCGGGCTCACTGTTCGCCGCTTTCGGCCAGGCCCAGACGGTCAAGCATCCAGGCCATCCAAAACGCTGTTTCTCGCCACGAGTCATAACGGCCGGATGCTCCACCGTGACCGGATGTCATGTCGGTCTTGAGGATGACATCGGCGCCGACTTCGCGCAGGCGGGCCGTCCACTTGGCCGGTTCGACGTACAGCACGCGGGTGTCGTTGAGTGACGTGATCGCCAAAATCGGCGGGTACTGTTGCTGCGTGACGTTTTCGTACGGCGCGTAGCTGCGCATGTACTCGTAGAACTCCTTGGAGTGCAGCGGGTCGCCCCACTCTTCCCATTCGATGACGGTCAGCGGAAGCTCCGGCATGAGCATCGAGGTGAGCGAATCGACGAACGGGACATCCGCGATGATCCCGGCGAAGCGGTCCGGGGCCATGTTTGCCACAGCACCCATGAGCAGACCACCGGCGGAACCGCCGCGGGCAACCATGCGCTCGGCTGTCGTCCAGCCGGTGCTGATCAGGTGGTCGGCGACGTCGATGAAGTCGGTGAAGGTGTTCTTCTTGAACTCCATGCGGCCCTGTTCGTACCAGTGGCGGCCCATTTCGCCACCACCGCGAATGTGGGCGATCGCGAACACGACACCGCGGTCCAGCAGGCTCAAACGGGCGGCCGAGAACGCAGGGTCCATGGAGGCCTCATAGCTTCCGTAGCCGTACAGGTTGAGCGGTGCCGGGCCGCTGCGGTCAACAGCGTCGGTGCGCCACACAAGGCTCACCGGAATCTGCGTGCCGTCGGCAGCCGTCGCCCACTCCAGGGTCTGCGAATATGCGCCGAGGTCCACGCCGGGCACCTCTGTCACCTTGCGGATCTGCGTGCTGGTCGGAGTGCAGTCAGCGACCGTGTGCGGACGAACGAGCGAGCCCACCGTGACTCGCACGTGCGGCTGGTCGAAGGCGTGGTTGTCCGCTGCGATGAAGCGGTAGCCGGCGTCTTCACCGGAGTCGATCTCCGTCATCGGGCGCACCCCGTCTTCGGCTGCCGCGTTCAGGTCGATGATGCCGACCCGGGCAAAGCCCGCGCGCCTGTAGCCGACGGCAATGAGGCCGCTGAAGGCTTGGACTTCTTCAATGCGCGTGCCGGTGACGTCCCGCAGCACGCGGCGAGCCTGATCCGCGGAGTCTGCCGAGGTGCCGGGGTCTGCCGAGGTGCCAGGGGCTGCCGCTGGAACATCGACGATGTCGAAGTCGGCGCGGTCGCGGTTGTGGACGATGAGGAAGCGATCTTCCCCGTCGACCACGGCGTGCTCGACCGAATAGTCGACGTCCTGCTCACGCGGCCACACCGGCTGCGGTTCGGCGGTCGGGTCCGAGGTGGGGATGAACCAGGTGCCGGACGTGGTCTTGGCTTCGGTCGAGATGAACAGGTAGTCGCCAGTGCGGGAAAGTTCAGCGCCGACGAAGAACCTTTCGTCGTCTTCTCGGAACACAGCCTCGTCGCTGTCCGTCGACGCACCCAGTGTGTGCCGCCACACGGTGTCGGGGCGCCAGGAATCATCCACTGTCGTGTAGTAGATGTGCTTGCCGGTGCCGTCGAAGCATGCTCCGTAGAAGATGCCGGGAATCTCGTCGGGCAGATCTTCACCGGTTTCCAGGTTGCGGATGCGCAGTGTGAAGCGCTCATCGCCAACCCTGTCCACGGCGTGGACGAGCAGTTTTCCGTCGGGGGAAACATCGAGCGAGCCGACTGCGAAGAAGCTGCTGTCACCGGCTTCGACGTTGAAGTCGATGAGCTGTTCTTCGCCGTCCAGAGCCACACCCGGTTCGATGCCGGGTGGAGTCCAGCTGTCAGCGTCGCGCACTGGGACGCGGCAGTAGGCGGGGTAGTTCTTCCCCTCGGAGGTGCGGGTGAAGTACCAGTGGCCACCGCGGCGGGCGGGAACTGAGAGGTCGGTTTCCTTTGTGCGCGAACGGATCTCGTCGAAAATCCGCTCACGCAGGCCGTTCAGGTGCTCCGTGCGAGCATCCGTGTACGCGTTTTCGCGGTCCAGGTAGTCACGGACCTGCGGGCTGTCTTTGTCGCGCATCCATTCGTAGTTGTCGACGAACGTGTCGCCGTGGAAGGTCCGCTCGTGGGGAACCTTCTGCACGGGTTCGGGTATCTGCGGGGTTGAGTGCATGCCACAAGGGTAACCGGCACGCACCCCTGAGCAGATCAACTCAGCAGATCAGTCCAGCAGGTCGTGGCGGACGATCGACTGTTCGCGGTCGGGGCCCACGCCGATGACCGAGATTCGGCAGCCGGACATGCGCTCAAGCGCCAGCACATAGTCCTGTGCGTTCTTCGGCAGGTCATCGAAAGTGCGGCAGCCGGAGATGTCTTCCTTCCAGCCCGGGAAGGTTTCGTAGATCGGCTTGGCGTGGTGGAAGTCCGACTGGGACATCGGCATTTCGTCAAAGCGCTCACCGTCGACCTCGTAGGCCACACACACCGGGATTTCGTCCAGGTCGTCGAGCACGTCGAGTTTGGTCAGCACGTAGTCGGTGAAGCCGTTGACGCGGCTTGCGTAGCGGGCGATGACCGAGTCGAACCAGCCACAGCGGCGCGGACGGCCGGTGTTGACGCCGAATTCGCCGCCCTGCTTCTGCAGGTACTCGCCCATGTCGTCGAAGAGCTCCGTGGGGAATGGGCCTGCGCCGACGCGGGTGGTGTAGGCCTTCACGATGCCGACGACGCGGTTGATGCGGGTGGGGCCAATGCCGGAGCCGACGCAGGCACCGCCGGCGGTGGGGTTAGACGAGGTGACAAACGGGTAGGTGCCGTGGTCGACATCGAGCATGGTGGCCTGGCCGCCTTCCATGACAACGACCTTGCCTTCGTCGAGTGCTTTGTTGAGCAGCAGTTCGGTTTCCGCCACCATCGGCGCAATGCGGTCGCGGTACTGCGCGAAGTACTCCATGATTTCGTCGACCGTGACATCGCGGCGGTTGTACACCTTGACTAGAAGTTCGTTCTTCTGGCGCAGGGAGCCTTCGATCTTCTGACGCAGAATCGATTCGTCGAAAAGGTCCTGCACGCGGATGCCCAGGCGTGCGGTCTTGTCCATGTAGGTGGGGCCGATTCCGCGGCCGGTGGTGCCGATTGCGCGCTTGCCCAGGAAGCGCTCCGTAACCTTGTCCAGCGTCTGGTGGAAAGGCGCCACCAGGTGCGCGTTGGCGGAGATCTTGAGCTTCGAGGTGTCAGCACCGCGTGCTTCCAGGCCCTCGATTTCGTCGAACAGCGCTTCGAGGTTGACGACGACGCCGTTGCCGATCACAGGCGTGACATTCGGCGACAGAATACCTGCGGGCAGCAGCTTGAGTTCGTACTTTTCGCCGCCGACGACCACCGTGTGCCCGGCGTTATTGCCGCCGTTGGGCTTCACGACGTAGTCGACCTGGGTACCCAGGATGTCTGTGGTCTTGCCCTTGCCTTCGTCGCCCCACTGGGCACCGACGACCACGATTGCAGGCATTCGTCACCTCACGTTGACTTCTTCGCACATTAAGCGCATACAAAAAGGCGGATGACCGCCGTTGCCATCCCATTCTATCGGATGGGCAGAAATGTGATGCGGGGCACTGCGCACTGACGGGGCCCACGAGCACCCCGCCGGCAGACAAAACCGGGGCAGCCCCACACGTCAGGAGCAGCCCCGGTCAGTCACAGGCTAAGGCGAGCGGCGCCTCGTCAGCTGCCAGAGCCGATGCGGTCAATGGCCTCCGGATCGGAGTCGCGGAGGAACTTCTCAATCCGCTGGGCCTCTTCTGCTTCGCCGATGCCGGCGGCAGCCCGGCCCAGGTTGTACAGAGCGTGGAGGAAGCCGCGGTTGACCTCGTGGGAGTACGGAATCGGTCCGACACCGCGCCAACCGGCCTGGCGCAGAGCGTCAAGGCCGCGGTGGTAGCCCACGCGGGCGTAGGCGTAGGAGTCGACCAGGCGACCCTCGGAGAAGGCCTCGTCGGACAGTTCGGCCCATGCCAGGCAGGACGCCGGGAGGTCGTGGGCCACGTCAGTGGGCTCTTCGCCGGCGTCCAGGCGGCGGCGCGCCTCGACATCCGGGTGGTCATCCGGCAGGTAGGTGGGCTGGGGGCCCAGCTGCGAAGCGTCGAGATTGCCGATGTGTGCGGGTTTGCCGAGTGGCTGGCTCATGTTTCTCCTTCAGCTGCGAAAGCGCGGGGCGCGATTCACTTGTTGCTTTTGACAGCGGGCGGCTGGACGGCAAAGGGATCAGTGGTCAGGGCGCCGAAGATGCCGTCCTGCTCAAGCGCCTTGAGCTGCTTTTCTGAGGCAACACCGGAAGCCCACACGCGAATTCCCGCGCTGTCGTAGGCATCCGTGTCAAGGCTGTCTTCGCCGGCTTCCAGCGCGACCATCGAAACTCCGGCTTCCTGCAGCTGGCCGGGGGTGGTCGACGTGACTTCGCCAATGTACATTCCGGCGGCACCGGCTTCTTCGGCAGCGCTGAGCACATCGAGCGATGTCGAGCGCACAATGAGGGCATCCAGGTCTGAGCGCTTTTCGGTGATGTCCAGGACGTCGCTGAGCACTTCCTGCGATTCGACCCGCGGTGCGAACACCAGGTATTTGCCGTAGCGCTTCATAGCGTCATCAAAGGTGATCGGGGTGCCCGGACGCGTCTGCTCCCCGTCGTCTTTGCTCTTGGCAGGCGGGATCTTGGACGACAGGAACTTGTCGGTTGGCGTTTCGTTCAAAGGCTGGGCCAGGTTGAGGTCCGCCTGCACGGATTCGGCGTTGGCCAGCACAAGGTCGTCATCGGCGGTTTTCGCCAGGTCAACCGCCGGGAGGTAGCCGAACTTGGCGTTCTCTTCGACCGCTTCAAGCGAATTTGCCGGCAGGGAGTCCGAACCTCCGCCGAGTGCCGCCACGGCAGGTGTGTTGAGGCCGTCAACCGTCAGGCGGTCCTTGGGCGTGAGAACGAAGACCGCCACAGCAATCAGGATGCCCACCAGCACGAGCCCACCCGCAATGAGCGGGGCGTTGAACCCTTTCGCCGGCTGTTTGCCGAACTCAAACTTCTTGCTCATGGGCGGTCCTGTTCTTCTGTCCTGTCTTCTGCCGAGGTGCCGCGCGCCTCTGTTCTTGATCGGTCGGCATCGCTGTGGTCGGCTCCCGTGACGATGCCCTTGAGGAAGCCGGTTCCCCACGCAATGTGCATGGTCGGCACGGCCGCGGCGAAGGCTGCGCGCTCCTGCCTGTCAGCACCCCTCGCCGTCAGCGCGAGCGCTGACACGACGGCGGCGTAGGAGGCGGCACCGACTTGCGCTGCGCCGATTCCCCACCGCACGGGCGAAGGCAGGCGACGAGCCGCGCCGGTTGCCTGCAGCGCTGTTCCCACTGCGGCAGTTGCAAGACCTGCGACGAGCACCGGCGGGGCGAAGTACCGCAGGCTGTTGCGGGTGCTGTGTCGGCGCACAATTTCGGCACGCCATTTGCCTGTCGCGTAGAACTGCTGGGCCACGCTGCGGATATCGGCGCGCGGCCAGTAGGTGACGACGAGTTCCGGGTTGAACCACACGAGTCCGCCCGCCGCGCGGATGCGCAGGTTGAGCTCCCAGTCCTGCCCGCGGCGCAGGGACGGGTCGAAGCCGCCCAGGAGTTCGAAGACTTCACGGCGGAAGATTCCGAGGTAAGCAGATTCGCTGGGGCCCGCCTGCGCACCCGAATGATAGGCGGGTCCGCCCAGGCCTATGGGCGACATGTAGGCACGAGCAACGGCTTTTTGGAACGGGGTCTCCCCCACCGCGCGCATGAGTCCGCCGACGTTCGCAGCGCCCGTTTCGCGCAGCGTGTCAACTCCGATCGCCGCGTAGTCCGACGGCAGTTCGGAGTGCGCGTCAACCCGGATGATGACCGGATAGCGGGTTTCGGCAATCGCCAGATTGAGGCTCGTGGGAGTATCGCCCGCGGGGTTGTGCACCACGTGGACGCGCGCATCGTCGCGGGCCATGCGCTCGGCGATTTCAGCTGTCCGGTCGGTTGAAGGCCCCAAGCCTATGACGATTTCCTTTGGCCCCAGGTACTCCTGGTTCAGCACCGTCTGCACGGCGCGTTCTATCCGGCTCTCTTCGTTGAGCACCGGCATGATGAAGGATACGCCGGGACGCTCATCGAGTTCCCACAGTTGGGAAAGGTCAATGCTCACGCAGCTCACCTGTGTGCTTCGTATTCTTTGACGACGTCGTCGGTGTCACCGTCAGCCATGAGGACGCCCTTTTCAATCCAGATTGTCCTGTTGCACGTGTCGCGAATAGACCGCATGGAGTGTGAAACGAGGAAGACGGTACCGGCGGATTCGCGGATGCCGCGGATGCGGGCTTCAGACTTTTCCTGGAACTGGCGGTCGCCGACTGCCAGGGCTTCGTCGACGATGAGGATTTCATAGTCCTTGGCCGTGGCAATGGCGAACTTCAGCCGGGCGGTCATACCGGACGAGTAGGTGCGCATCGGCATGTCGATGAATTCCTGCAGACCGGTGAATTCAACGATCTCGTCGTATTTCGCTTCGATCTCTTCGCGCTTCATGCCCATGGCCAGACCACCCAGGATGATGTTCTGACCGCCGGAAAGGTCGCGGATGAGTGCCGCACCGACACCCAGAAGGTTGGGTCGGGACCTTGCGTAGACGGCTCCCTGGGTGGGAGGGATGAGCCCGGTGAGTGCCCGCATCAGGGTCGATTTGCCGGACCCGTTCGTGCCGATGACGCCAATCGACTCGTTGGCGTTGGCGGTGAAGGACACGCCTTTGAGGGCTTCGACTTCCTTGTAGCTGCGTTTGCGCTGGAACAGCCCGCCGGTCTGCCCCGGGGCCAGGTGTTTGCCTGTGGCCAGTGTTTTGAACGTCACGTGGAGGTCGTCAACGACGACAACCGGTTCGCCTTCGCGCGGCTTGGAATCGATATCAGTTTTCTCGACCATAGCGCTCCTCTGCTCGCCAGAAGAAGATTGTGCCGATGATCAGCAGGCTGAATGCCCACACCGCCAGGTGCCACCAGTAGTTCCAGTGAATTTCGTAGGCGCCCATGAGGATTCCGCGTCCCAGTGACAGCACCTCGAACAGGGGGTGCCAGTCGAAGATCGCCTTGAGGACCGGCTTATCTTCAACAAGCGCAAGGGGGTTGAAGAACACTCCCGAGGTGTAGAAGATCATGCGCGAAATGAACGGGGTCAGCTGGCTCAGGTCGCGGAAGTGCACCGTCAGGCGAGCGAAGATGAGAGCGACCCCGGTGTTGAGGATTGCGAACAGCGCCACCAGCGGGATCATGAGCAGCCACTGGAGGTTCGGGAGGTCACCGCCGATCATGACGAGCACCGCCATGAGCAGCAGGGTTGGGATGAAGTTGAAGAACTCTTCGAGCACCTTCGCCAGCGGCAGCACCATGCGCGGGAACGGCAGGGACTGCACGAGCGCGGTGTTCGAGATGATCGACTTCGCTCCGCCGTTCATGGACGAGTTGTAGAACTCGAGCATGAACACGCCGATGATGACGTAGGGGGCGAAGTTCGGCGGTCGGCTGCCGGCGAGGATGAAGCCGAACACCAGACCGTAGATGAGGGCGGAGAACGATGGGCGCAGGAGCACCCACATCTGACCCAGCCGGTTGCGCTCATTGGCGCTGCGCATGCGGTAGCGAGCCAGTGTCACCGTGAAGTCGCGCCGCCGCCACACTTCGCGCATATAGGTGAAAAACGGCGCCCTGGCGCCCACCCGCTCGAGTGAGTGCTCAGCGGCGAAATCACTCATTGACATGAACGCGCGACTCTTCCTTAGACGTTGATGAACACCAAGATTCTACCGAGTGGTCGGATAAACCGTGCTCAAGTGGCTTTCAGGCGATTCGCCCCGCCGGCTGGCGCGAACGTGTGCGCATATCAAAATCCGGCGCGGCGGCTTCAGCACGCGTCACAGCACCCGGCAGGTCACGGCCGTCCGCAATCGCCTCAAGCCCTTCGGCCAGGACGGATCCGAGCAGCCGCTTGGCCGCATTGTGCGCCGGCGGCAGGCCGATGGTTTCTACCCGAAAAAGCACGCTGTCATCGTGAGGCCCGCTGAAGAACAGCAGCTGCCCCCTGCCTGCGGCAGGATCACCCAAAACAACGGGAGTGGGATCGCACGCCCGGTAAGCAGCACCGGCGGTGAACACGCGGGTGGTGCCCTGGAAGCTCCAACGGGAGGGCACCTCGCGCCATACGGCGTCACCATCTTCACCGGCCAGGACGCGGCCCAGCCACAGTCCCTGGGACAGAGCTGTTGGTTCGGCACCTCCGTCGCCCAGACCGGCGTGCGGCCCTTCGACGACTTCGGCGCAGTCGCCGATGGCCCACACACCTGGCGCCACCTGCAGATCAGCACCCACGGCCAGACGGCCGGAGAACGTCAGCGGCCACGGGCACTCCGGAACGGCGGGGCGTGAACCGACGGCGGCGGCCCACACATCGGCGGACGCCGCATCCGGATTCGAGGCGCGGGGAACAAAGCTCACGCCCGCGGCCTCGTTGAGGGCAAGAACGGCCTGACCCAGCTCCGGACTAGCCCCGGGCAGGGGAAGGTCGCCGCGCAGGTGGAGTGACACCTCGACGCCCCGGTCTGCAGCGGAGCGCGCGACCTCAAGAGCCAAGAAACCAGACCCCAGCACACCCAGCCGCGGCAGGGGGTCTCCCCTACCGACAACAGCATCGCGCAGTGCCTGCGCCCCAGGCAGCGAGCCGACCGTGAAGCCGCCCGGAATGGGTGAGGGGCGCGGAGTGAGCCCCGTGGCAATGACAATCGATTCGGCCTCCAGCACGCGCCCGTCAGCCAGGTGCACAGCGCCCTGTTCAACGCGCACGGCTTCAGCCGTGATGCGCTGGATGCCCTCCGGCACCGGCAGCGGCGTGACGGTCAGTGCCTCCCCGAACAGGCCGTCGGTCAGGGGCGGGAGCTCAACGGGTTCGTCCCGCGGGTCAACAAGCACGGCCGTCTTGCCAGCACGCGACAGCACCTGGGCGACCTGCGTGCCGGCAGCACCGGCGCCGACAATGACAATGTCCGACTTCTTCACGCACCCCACTGTACTCACGGAGCTCGACAGTCATGGCAGACTGACCGTATGAGTGACGAACAGCCGAAGGCCAGCGATTTCCCGCTGGCTGCAATTGAAAAGATCCGGTACGGCGACACTGACAGGCAGGGCCATGTCAACAACGCCGTCTATGCGACCTACTTTGAGTGCGGTCGTGTGGAGATCATCCAGTCGATGCAGGATATCTTCGCAGACGACGACGCTTTTGTGCTTGCGACGATCACCATCGACTACCTGGCTGAAGTGCTGTGGCCCGGCGAAGTTGAAATCCGCACGCGCCTGACGAAGGTCGGAAATTCCTCAATCGGCCTGGAGCAGCTGCTCATCAACGAAGGCGAAGTCCGTGCGAAGGCAACCTCGGTCATGGTGCTGACGAACATCAACACCCGCCGCTCCGCTCCCCTGTCGGACGAAGCAAAAGACCGCCTGCGCACCTTTATGTGACGCAGGGCCCTCCGAATACCAAGAACGAGGCGCCGCTCACCTTTCCAGGTGAGCGGCG
>NZ_KV786003.1:0-514 GCF_001806795.1 Brevibacterium sp. HMSC22B09
ACACCTGCTCCGCCGCCGTCGGTGGGCGTGGATTCTGGGGCGGTCTCGTCGTCACCGGTTTCGGCACAGCTGGTCAGGGCCAAGGCCCCCACTGCTGCGCCGAGAGTAAGTCAAGTCAACAGAGTCAGTTTGTTCATCAATGCTCCTATGCGTAAGAACGCATCTCTGGACGGTTCCGCTCCGGCAGAGATCGCACGGCACGAAGATCATTTCACACTGTGAGCCCTCCCTGTGGCCATCCTGGAATGGCAGGATGCCAAGGAAGCCATTCATTGAAATATACCCAATAGGGGTATAGGGTATCGAGGTAAGCGTGTCGGAAAAGGAGCACAGGAATGCACACTAGTGAATTTGTCTTCCAGCGAATGAGCTGCGGTGGGTGCGAGACCTCGGTTCGCGAGGCCGTCCCACAGCTTCCCGGGGTGACCGACGTCCAGGTCAGTGCCCAATCGGGTCGATTGGCCGTCACCGGTCAGCAGCCGGTTGATGATGCTGCCGTGCTAGCCGCGGTCGA